>CALXQB010000048.1 GCA_944390445.1 uncultured Clostridia bacterium
TTTTTTATATTTTTTTGAATAAACTATTGACATGTAATAGTTAGTCTACATTTTTTCATAAATTACTTTACACTATCAATATCTTTATTTTAAGTAATTTCTTCGAAGAACAGGCGATTAAAATTGCCCCCATAAATTAAACAGAGGGACTAGACAGAGAGACAGAGCTTTTATCTTAGTAAAAACAAATTACAAATAATGTTAGTTGTACTATTAAGATAAAAGCTCCGTCATTTTATTTTTATTCTTTTACTTCCTCAAACATATCTTTTCCTACTCCACATATTGGGCATGCCCAATCGTCTGGTAAGTCAGCAAATTTTACTCCTTCGGCTTCTTCATCATAAATATATCCACATGCAATACATCTATATTTCATTATTATCACCTCCTATCATTTCTTCCGCTAATTGTTGCATTTCTTTTTTATTTTGTTCATTCATTTTAGACCTTATTGTCACAACAGTTGGACAAATTTCTATATTTCTCATCTTTTCTAATATTTCTCTCATGCATTTTCCAGCAGATGGTGCCCATGTTCCATTTTCTATGATTCCTACTTTTCTATTTTGGAAATGCTTTCCTTGTAAGTGGTGTAGGAATTGCTCCATAAAAGGAAATACTCCCATATTATAACTAGATGCTGCTAATATCATTTTATCATAACGAAATGCGTCTTCTATCGCTTCTGCCATATCATCTCTTGCTAGGTCTGTTATGGCTATTTTCTCTACTCCTTTTTCTTTTAAAATACTTACCATTTCCTGTGCCGCTTCTTTTGTATTACCATAAATAGAAGCATAGGCAATGAGTACTCCTTCGTCTTCTGGCTCATATTTACTCCATATATCATATTTTTGAATGTAGAAATCTAAATTTTCTTTTAAAATTGGACCATGTAATGGGCATATTGTTTTAATCTCTAAATTTGCCGCTTTTTTTAATAATTGTTGTACTTGGGCTCCATATTTCCCTACAATATTAAAATAATATCTTCTTGCCTCACATGTCCATTCTTCATCTGTGTCTAAGGTTCCAAACTTTCCAAATCCATCTGCTGTAAATAAAATTTTTTCTGTTTGTTCATAAGTTACCATTACTTCTGGCCAATGAACCATTGGTGCCATAAAAAATTGTAAAGTGTGTTTTCCTGTGGATATGGTGTCTCCTTCTTTTACCACAATTTTTCTTTCTTCTAATTTTTGAATATCAAAGAATTGTTGAATAAAAGTAAATGTTTTCTCGTTTCCTATTATTTTCATATTTGGATATTTTTCCGTAAGTTTTTGAATATTTGCAGCATGATCTGGTTCCATGTGTGATACAACAAGATAATCTGGTTTTTCGTTTTCTAATTCTTTTTCTAACTTTTTAAACCATTCCTCTGTAGCTCTTTTATCTAC
Source organism: uncultured Clostridia bacterium (assembly GCA_944390445.1). GTDB lineage: Bacteria > Bacillota > Clostridia > TANB77 > CAG-508 > CALXRW01. The sequence continues at coordinate 1,404 of CALXQB010000048.1, forward strand.
GGTATCCATGATTACATTTTTTTCATCTTTTATTAGATAAGAATTATAGGAAATACCATTAGGTACCACATATTGTCCTTCAAATAAGTCGATTGTTTTGTCATCTACTCCTATATATTTTATTTGTTCTGTTATATTTATTTCTTTCACGTTTTTTACCTCCTCTAAATTCTTCTTCAGTATAGCATAAGTAAAAAAAATAGTAAATATTTTATCCTCTTTTCCCTAAAGTTATATTAATTTCTATTTCGCGACGATTTCGCAATATTTTTAAGGTCACATTATCTCCTGGCTGTTTTTGATAGATATAATTTCTTAATTCACTCATTTTATTTAAAGTAACCTGATCGATTTGCGTAATAATACCTCCTTCTTGTAAACCGGATTTATAGCTCGGTCCGTCTACACATACTTCGTCTACATAGATTCCAGAGTCAAATTCTATATTGCCATTTAAATAAGGAATCACTTCTCGGTCAAAGCCATAGATACCGATAAAAGCCTCTTCAAATTTCCCTGTTTGTAGAAATTTTTGAATAATAGGTTTTATGGTATTAATCGGTACTGCAAATCCAATTCCTTCTACGGATGCTATTTTGATTGTTGTAATTCCTATCATTTCTCCATTCACATTTACTAAAGGACCCCCACTATTTCCTTCGTTTATACTTGCATCTGTTTGAATTAAGTCTTCCATATAAGATAACTTATTTTCTTCTTCTATTTTTATTGTTCTATCTACTGCACTAATAATACCTGAAGTAACTGTTTTTTGAAATTCAAATCCAATTGGATTCCCTACTGCGTATACTGCTTCTGCTACCTGTACTTGATCAGAGTCACCAATTTGAATAGGTGTTAATCCTTTTGCTGCTATTTTTACAATAGCTAAGTCTAAATCACTGTCCGCCCACATTACAGTACCATTATATATTTTTCCATTTTCGATTGTAATATAACAATTACTATATTTTTCTCCTGCCACATGCCAATTGGTAAGAATATATCCGTCCTCTGAAAGAATGACTCCTGTTCCCATTCCCAATTCCGATATTCCGTTTTCAGAAAAAATAGAACTTCCATTACTTTTTATTTTGGAAATCCCTACAATACTTTCATTTACTTCTTCTATGACTTCTACAATTTTTTTACTTTCTTCTTTCTTTTCTTCTACTGTTGTACTTAATCTTTCTGTTTGCATCTGTTCTTCTGATGGTGATTGGTAAAGTTCAATTTCTAAATACATATTATGTAATAATATTGTAGCTATGGTTACTAAAATAATAATTCCAGTTAGCGTAAGTAACTTTTTTATTTTATGATTTTCCTTTTGTTTATATCGATACATTTTTCAGTTCCTTTCATTTTTTATTCTTATCCCTATTTTTCCCATTTTGATATTCTTTAAACACTCTATATTATATTTCTCTTCTTAAAATTTTTGTCGAAAATTGGCAAATCCCCAATTTTACTTATTTTTTTTAACATTTTTTTTGTTTTTTTATCAAAAAGTCTATACATTTGTTTCTTTTTTTTATATAATAGTGAGAGTATAAGATTATATATAAAGGTGATTGTAAAAATGGAAAGAAGCTTTTTTGATTTAACTGAGCCTCAAAAATCGATTTGGCTTACAGAACATTATTTTGAAAATACCTCTATTGGATGTATTCCTGGTATGCTAGTTATTCAGGAAGAAGTAAATTTCGATTATCTTGAGAAAGCTGTTAATCTTTTAATTAAAGCAAATGATAATTATAGAACAAGAATTACTCTTGTAAATAATGAACCAAAGCAATATTTCGTAAATTACAATAGATTTCATTTAGAAATTGAAAATGTAAACACACTAAATGAAGCAAAAAAACTATTAAAGAATCTCTCTCAAGCTCCATTTACCTTATATAATTCTCCATTGTTTAGAGCAAAATTGTTTCGATTAGGAAATGGTCAAGGAGGTCTATTATTTGTAGCTCATCATTTAATTTATGATGCTTGGACAGCTGGTTTATTAATTGATGATATTATGCACTATTATACCTCTTTAAAAAATGGAACACCTATTACTTTGAATCCAATGAGTACCACTTATATGGATTATATACAATCAGAAAAAGATTATAATCATAGCCAAAAATTTGAAAAAGATAAATTATTTTGGGAAGATTTATTCACAGATGTACCTAATCTTGCAACTATACCTTATTTTAAAAATACACATGGCACATCAACTATGATGGAAGATTTCTCCCCAAGGTCTATTAGGACTCAATTTACAATACCAAAAGGTATTGTAAATTCTATTAATGTTCTTTGTAGACAAAATAAAGTATCTATTTTCAATTTTTTTATGGCTATTTTTTCTATTTATATTGGAAGAATAAGTAACCTTGATGATTTCGTTATAGGAACCCCTATTTTAAATAGAAGTACTTATAAGGAAAAATGTACGGGCGGTATGTTTATCAGTACGATGCCTCTTAAAATTTCAATTCCACATTCTTGCAATTTTATCGATTTTGTTACCCAAATTTCTAAGAACACATTGAGTTCCTTTAGGCATCAAAAATATCCTTATCAAAAAATATTAGAATATGTAAGAACCAAAGATAGCCAAATTCCAAATTTATATAACATTTTAATTTCTTACCAGAATATGAGAACAAATACCAAAAAATCTGCTATCCCATTTTTCTCTTCTTGGGAACATAATGGTTATTCTGCCGATTCTTTGGATATAAGTATCTGTGATATAAATGATTCTGGTAATTTTCAAATTGAATATGATTACCAAACAGATAAGTATGGAAAAGAAGATATCTCTAAAATTCATCGCAGAATTTGTTATATGATTGAGCAAATATTAAATCACCCTAATATTCCATTAGAGAATATCGATATCTTATTACCTAGAGAAAAACAAGAAATTTTATATAAATTTAATGATAACACCGTTCTTTATCCGATTAATTCTACTATTGACGTTTTTGAAAGGAGAGTAGCTGAAAATCCAAATCAAATCGCTGTTATTCATAAAGATCAACAAATTTCTTATCATGAATTAAATACACGTGCTAATCAATTAGCTCATTTTCTACTAAATCATGGATTTGAGCCTAAATCCATTGTAAGTGTTTGTATGAACAAAATGATTGATTTTATTGTAACAATTCTTGCCATTCAAAAAATGGGTGGGAGTTATTTGCCAATTCATCCAGATTACCCATTAGAAAGAATTCAATATATATTAGAAGATAGTCATTCCAAACTTATTACAGATACCAGAAGAGATATAAATGGGTCTTTATGTTTTTCTGAAATTGATTTTTCTAAGGAATCTTCTTCTAACTTAAACATTACTATTGATAAAGAAGATGCTGCATATGTTATTTATACTTCTGGTTCTACAGGTAACCCAAAAGGAGTTATGGTTTCTCATAAAAATTTGCTTAATTTTGTGTATAGTTTTAATGATTGTTTTGTACACAAATTTGATGCTAATGATAAGTGTCTGTCCCTTACAAATATATCTTTTGATGTTAGTGTGTGCGAAATTTTTACCCCTCTTGTTTTTGGAAGTACACTTGTTCTATATGCAGAAAATACTTTAACTGATATTCCTCTTTTAGGAGAAACCATTCAAAAAAACGAGATTACTTTTCTCTACATACCTCCTAATGTTCTATTAGATGTTTATCGTTTTTTATCAAAGGGAAAAAAAGTAACTACGATTCGTAAATTATTAGTTGGTGTTGAACCAATTAAAAAAGGTGTTTTAAATAAATATTTTACATTAAATTCTGAAATGGAAATTGTAAACGGATATGGTCCTACGGAAACTACTATTTGTGCTACTTTTTATCCTTATCAAAAAAGCAATGACAAATTTAATATTGTTCCTATTGGTAGACCCGTTAATAATAACTCTATCTTTATCCTTAGTCGTTGTAAAACAATACAGCCTGTTAATGCCATTGGTGAAATTTATGTTTGCGGGGATAATGTTTCAAAAGGATATTTAAATAATCCTGAGAAAACAAAACAATATTTTTCATCTAATTTACTTGGCTTAAATAAGCCAGCATATCGAACAGGAGATATGGGATATTGGAATAAAGATGGCATTATTACTTTTTTAGGTAGAGATGATGGTCAAATTAAATTTAGGGGTCATCGTATTGAATTAGGTGAAATTAGTAATACCATAAAAAATATAGAGGGAGTAGAAAATGCTTTTACGATTGTAAAATCAGTAAATGGTATTAATTCTATCTGCTCTTATATCGTTTCTAAAAATCAAAATGAATCTTATATTAAAGAATATTTAAGGAGTAAGCTTCCTTATTACATGCTCCCATCTTATCTTGTTTTTGTTGATCAATTACCTGTTACTTTAAATGGAAAGGTCAATAAAAAGGCTCTACCAGAAATTATGGTAAAAGCTTCTCTTGTTAATGAGCATCCTTTTACAAAAACACAAAAACGTTTATGTGAAATATGGGAAAATATTTTAAATATAGATGAAATTGGCATTGACAGTGACTTTTTTGAAATTGGTGCAGATTCTTTGTGTTCTATTCGTTTAGCTACCGATATTTATAATACTTTTAATGTTAAAATTACGGTAAAAGATATTTTTGAATTAAAGACAATTCGAAATATTGCAGAGTTTTTGGATAAAAAAGTAGGTACACAACCAGTAGAAATAATTCCTAAAATTGCTACCTCAGAATCCTATCCTCTTTCTTCAGCTCAAAAAAGAATCTTCCTTTCTGCTAGTATGTCAGAAGAAGCGACAATACTCTATAATACACCTGGTGCTGTTTTATTAAATGGAAAACCAGACAAAGATAAATTAAATTCTTGTTTTAATAAATTAATAGAACGTCATGAGGCATTTCGTACTTATTTTGTAAACGAAAATGGGAATTTTGTTCAAAAGATTGTTCCTCATGTTCATTTTGAAATGGAAGTAGAAAAAAATAAGGAAGAAAATCTAAATCTTATTTATCACGATTTTGTAAAACCTTTTGATTTATCATGTCCTCCATTGCTAAGATGTAAATTAGTTGAATTTGATAACGGAAATTCTGCTTTATTATTAGATATGCATCACATTATTTCTGATGGTGCTTCTTTAGAAATTATTGTGAAAGAATTATGTTCATTATATAATGATAAAACGCTTCCTCAATTGGATTATACTTACAAAGATTTTGCTGTGTGGGAACAAGAACAAATTGCAAATCGTAAATTATATTTGATTAAGAAATTTTGGGTAAAACAGTTTAAAGATGATGTACCTGTATTAAATATGCCTACCAATTTTCCAAGACCAACTACGCAGTCATTTAAAGGAGAAAAAGTTTATACCAAAATAGATAATAAACTAACATATGAAATTTATGAGCTTTCTAAGAAGCTAAATGTAACACCATATATGCTTCTTTTAGCTGCTTATTATGTCTTACTTTCTAAATATACGGGACAAGACGATATCGTTGTTGGTTCTCCTACAGTAGGAAGAAATCAAAAAGAATTTGAAAACATAGTAGGTATGTTTGTTAATTCTCTTCCATTAAGAAGTAATATTGATTTTGAATCTTCTTTTGTAAGTTTTGCAAAACATATAAAAGAATTATGTTTAAAGGCTTTTGAATATCAAAATTATCCTTTTGATTTATTAGTAAGCCATTTAAAGTTGAAAAGAGATTCTAGTAGAAACCCTATTTTTGATACTATGTTTGTTTATCAAAATGAAGGAAATATTCCTATTACTCTTGGAAATATAAATTCAACTTATTGTAATTTAGATACAAAAATTTCTAAGTTTGATTTTACATTAGAAGTTATTCCTAGTGGAACGAATTTTAATTTAAGTTTGGAATATTGTACAGATTTATATACTCGTGAATTTATGGACGGATTTACTAAACATTATATCCAACTTCTTTCAAATATTTTAAAAAATCCTAAAGATAAAATAAAGGATTTAAAAATCCTTACGGAAAATGAAATTCATCAAATTTTATTTGATTTTAATCATACGGCAACAGAATATCCAAAAGATAAATCTGTTATTGAATTATTTGAAGAACAAGCTGAAAAGAATCCTAACAAAATTGCTGTTGTTTTTGAAGAGAGTCAATTAACATATCAAGAACTAAATGAGAAAGCAAATCAATTGGCACATTATTTTTCCCAAAATAATATGAATAGTAATGATATTATTGCTATTTCTATTAATCGTTCTCTAGAACTTATTATTTCCATATTAGGAGTTTTGAAAATAGGTGCTACCTATTGTCTAATTGATTCTAGCTTACCTTCTAATAGAATTGCTTATTTAATAGACTCTAGCACAGCAAAATATTTAATTACTAATCATACTAATTTTACTTTTCATAATGAAATTACTGTATTAAATATGAATAATATTGATTTTAGTAACCTTACTATATCCAATATTCCTCATCCTACACAAGAGAAAGACGATATTTTTTCTATTGTTTTTACTTCTGGTTCTACTGGAAATCCAAAAGGAATAATGGTGAAGAAAGATAGCATATTAAATTTATTGTTTTCTTATAAATTTGTATTACATTGTGATCAGTATGATAATTTTATTAGTATTTGTTCGATTTCTTTTGATATGTTTGCCGTGGAATTGTTTACACCTCTTGTATTTGGGAAGAAATTAATTTTAGCTAGTGAATCTGAAATGAAAGATCCTCTCGCTATTTGTAATTTAATTAAAAAATATTGTATAGATTATGTTTTAATGACTCCTTCTAGAATGGAATTGTTATTATCGGATCAGACATATAGTTGTCTCAGCTATTTAAAATCCATACAATTAGGTGGAGAACCTCTCTCTCCTGTATTATTTAATCGCCTAAAAAAATGCACAAATGCTAAGATATATAATGCTTATGGCCCTAGTGAAACAACTTCGTGCTGCTCTGTAAAAGAAATTCTCTCTCCTGAAGAGATTAGTATAGGTACCCCTCTTTGTAATATGCAGATATATATTTGCGATCAAAACATGAATTTATGTCCACCTTATGTTCCAGGAGAATTATGTGTTGCTGGAGCTGGCATCTCTTATGGTTATATTAATGATAGCATTGCTACAAAAAATGCTTTTATCCCTAATCCTTTTGGGAGTGGCTTACTATATAAGACTGGAGATATTGCCAAATATGATTCAAAAGGTGATATATTCTTCATAGGCAGAAATGATAACCAGGTAAAAGTAAATGGTATCAGAATTGAACTCGGAGAAATTGAAAAACAAATTTTAGAAATGGATTCTATTACGAATTGTGCTGTTCTTTTTGAAAATATTCATCTAATTGCTTATATTTCATCTAATAAAAAAATAGAAGTTCATGATTTTAAAATGAATTTATCAAATAAATTGCCTTCATATATGATACCAAGTTATATTATTCAATTGGATGAATTTCCAATTTCACATACTGGTAAAATTAATAGACGTTTATTAAAATCATATGCACAAAATATAAAAATATCATTACCTCATATTGCTCCAGAAAATGATATGCAAAAACTCTTATGCTCTATTTGGGAAAAATTATTAAAGACACCAATTGGAATTGAAGATAATATCTTTGATCTTGGAGCAGATTCTCTAATGGCTATTAAATTTAGAATGGAATTATTAGCCCATAATATAGATATTCCATATTCTTATTTGTTTAAATATAAAACGATAAAAGAATTATCAGGTGCAATATCTAGCAAGAGGAGTACAGCGAATTCTTATAATTATGACTATTCATCAATTAATCACACATTATTGAAAAATTCCTTAGAATATTTCAATTCTTCAATCCATTTTTCCACAAATAATGTGTTACTTCTTGGTGGTACAGGATTCGTAGGAATTCACATACTTGCAGACTTTTTAAAAAATGAACATGGAAATATTTACTGTATTGTTCGTAGAAATAAACTCTATTCCGCAAGAGATAGATTCCTTGAAAGATTACATTTTTACTTTAATGATACTTTCGATAGATTGATAGACGATAGACTTTTTATTATTGAAGGTGATGTTACAAAGAAAAATTTTGGTTTGTCTCTTCAAATGCTTGAATCAATAATTGAAAATGTTTCTGTGATTCTAAACGCTACTGCAAATGTTAAGCACTATGGAGATATTAATGATTTTAATGATATTAATATTGGATGTGTTAAAGAAGCCGTCCATATTTGTGAAACCTATAAGAAGAAATTAATTCATCTTTCCTCTCTTAGTGTTTCTGGTAATACATTGCTTGATGGTGGAACAATACCTAACTCCCCTAGTTCTTCTGTAGTTTTTTCTGAAAAAGACTTGTATATCGGTCAAAATTTAGATAATATATATGTACAAACAAAATTTGAAGCAGAAAAAATTATATTAGAACATATTGCTTTTGGATTAGATGCACTTATATTGCGCATTGGTAATATAACAAGTAGATTTTCTGATGGAAAGTTTCAAATTAATCCAGAGGAAAATGCTTTTGCAAATCGTCTAAAAAGTTTCATTTTATTAAAATCTATTCCTGAATATTTATTAAATATTCCACTAGAATTTACTCCTGTAGATATTTGTGCACACGCAATTGTAAAAATAATTAATCACGATTTATCTAATATATCAGTTTTGCACATATATAATCAAAATCATATTTTAATTAAAAATTTTATTATATGTTTAAATCATTTAGGAATTGATATTAAAATTATATCTGAACAACATTTTAAAGATTTATTGACATCATACTTAGCAAATGATAAAAAAAATGAAATAATTGCCAGCTTAGTTAATGACATAGACGCAAATAAAAAATTAATTTACGAATCTAATATCAAAATCAACTCAGATTTCTCTATAGCATTACTTGATAAATTAGATTTTAGTTGGCCAAACATAGATGAAAACTATGTTAAGAAATATATCACATATTTATTTGACATATATTTTCTGCAATAATTAGTGCAAATTTTCTTTATTGCTGTTATAATCATGGTTTTTATAAAGAAAGAAGGGTTTATATGCAAAATTCAATTTACCTTTATATTATGTCAATTTCTGAAATAATAATGCTTATTTTACTTTACTTAATTAATAGTAGGAAAAATAAAACTCAAGTTAAATTTACTTTCAGTGCATTGATTGTATGTTTATTTATATGGACTTTTAGCCTATCCTTACAAATATTATGTCAAAATCAAGATATAGACCCTTTTTTCTTTGAGAAATTAGCTGGATTTGGAGCATTCTTTACTCCTGTAATCCTTCTTCTTTTTTCTCAGGTTTATATACATACAAAGGTTAACTTTACAAAAAAATACCTTTTATTATTCGTTGTCCCTATCATCTCTTTAATTCTTGCATTTACAAATGAATTTCATCATTTATTTGTCATAAATTACGCTCTATCATCTAAAGACATTATCTGGGGACCTTATTTTACTGTACATTCTATTTATTCTTATTTATGTTTGTTTGTTGCTTTGTTTTCATTAATTCGTTATTCTGTTAAGAATTCTGGATTTTTTTCCAAACAATCTATCCTTATTGTTGTTGGAACTCTAATCCCTTTAGTAACAAATATTATATCTACTTACTCTAAAGATTTAAATTTATCCGTTTATGTTAGCCCTATCTCCTTTACTTTTGCTATCTTCTTCTTTGCTATCGCTATTTTTAAATTTCAGTTTTTAAAAGTTTCACCTATTGCTTTACAAAAAGTTGTAGATAGAATGTCTGATAGCTATATTGTTCTTAATGATGATAATATTATCATTGATTTTAAT
>CALXQB010000049.1 GCA_944390445.1 uncultured Clostridia bacterium
TCTACAAATACTTGTACTTCTACATTACCAATTCCTTGAATTGTTGCTGTTACTTTTTCTGTATCTGCTGAATACTCTCTTCTATGTTGAACCTCGCCTCCTACAACAATTCGAACTTCTACTTTTGCTGGTTCAATGACTACTCCATTTTCATCCCTTTCAACTTGATAACCTGTTATTTCTCTAACATAAATATTTACTGTTCCTTGTTTTATTTCTGGTAATTGATTTATAGTAATTGTTACCGTTGTTCCTTCATCTACCATTTTTCTAGCTTCAACATCTTGTTCTAATACAATTCCATTTGATTTTGTAGAATCTGTTCTATATCTTTTTTCTATTTTTAGACCTCTTGATTCTAATACAGCAACTGCTTGTTCTTCTGTTTGATCTACTACATTTGGTACTTCAACTTGTTCAATTCCATTTCCTTTACTTACGTAAATTTTAACTGTACTTCCTGTTTCTGCATCTGTATCTACTTCCGGTTCTTGCCTAATAACAATTCCCGCTTCTACAGTTGTACTAATTTCTTCTATTACCTCTTCTACTAAACCTAAATCTTTAATTGCTTGAACTGCATCTTCTTTTTTCATACCAACAAATTTTGTGACTTTTACTAGTTCTTTTCCTTTACTTACTACTACCTTTATAGTACTCTTTTCTTTAATTTTATAATTTTCTCTATACTTTGGATTTTGTGAAATAATATAGCCCTCTGGTACTTCTGCATCAAATTCTTCTTTTTCTACTTCTAAGTTTACTTTTATCTTTTCTAGTTCTGCTTTTGCTTCTTCTAGAGACATACCTTCTAAATTAATTATTGGTACATCTTTTTCTCTTAAACTATTGGTAATAAGATAAGTGATTCCCATTACCATCGCAAATAATAATATGGCTCCTATGATAAAGGCAAATACTTTTAACACCTTATGTTTTTCGAAAAAGACTACAACTTTATTTTTTTTCTTTTCTGGCTTTTTATTTTCTTCATTACTTACACTGTTGATAATTGGTACTCTTTGTGTTGGTAAGTCTCCTTCTATTTGCTTTTTCTCTGCAATGTTTTCTTCTGGTTTTTTTAAACACAATGTTAAATCTTTTAACATATCTGTTGCAGATTGATATCTTGTATTAGGGTCTTTTTCTAATGCTTTCATGATAATGTTATTTACACTGATCGGTAAACTCGGCTGTAATTTGATTGGTTCTTTTGGTATTTCTTGCATTTGTTTCAAAGCGACAGATACGGGAGTATCTGCATCAAATGGTACTCTACCAGTTACCATTTCATACATAACAACTCCTAAAGAGTATAAGTCAGATTTTGCATCTGTAAATCCACCTCTTGCATGTTCTGGTGAAAAATAATGAACAGAACCAATTGTTGTTCCAAAGGCTGTTATAGTTGAATTAGATACTGCCTTGGCAATTCCAAAATCTGTTACTTTTGCCACTCCTTCTTCTGTGATAATAATATTATGTGGCTTAATGTCTCTATGAACAATTCCATTCTTATGTGCTACTTCTAAAGCAGAGGCAATTTGAATAGCAACATTTACAGACCATTTCCATGGTAAAGCCCCATCTTCTGAAATAATTTCTTTTAAGGTTTTCCCTTGCACTAATTCCATAACAATGTAATATAGATTTCCTTCATTTCCTACATCAAATATGGACACAATATTAGGATGTGTTAGGCTCGCAGCAGCTTGCGCCTCAGTGTTAAATCTTTTAATGAATTCTGTATCTGTTGTATATTCATCTCTTAAAATTTTAACTGCTACAAATCGATTTAATACATGACATTTTGCTTTATATACAGTAGCCATACCGTCCACTACCTATTTTTTCTATTATTTCATATCTATTTGCAATTAGTCTACCTTCTAGATTCATTTTTATCTCCCCCATCTTTTGATTATTATTTATTTTTAAGTACAATTACTGTGATATTATCTGTGCCACCTGCTTCATTTGCTTTTTCTACTAATTTTTCTGCTACATCTTTTCCTTCTTCTTTTACAATTTTCATAATTTCTTCTTCTGATAACATATTATTTAGTCCGTCTGAACACATTAAAATGGTATCTTCTTTTAAGAATACTTTTTCCATTAAGTCTGGTACTACAAAAGTATTAGAACCAATTGCTTTTATTAACATATTTCTTTTTGGATGCGTTTTTGCCTCTTCTCTTGTAATGCTACCATCTTTAATTAGTTTTTCAACATAACTATGGTCTACTGTGATTCTTCGAATACTGTTTTTGCGAATACAATAAATTCTGCTGTCACCCACATGTCCAATATACATTTTTTCCTTGTATATCATTAAAACATCTAATGTAGTCCCCATTTCATTTAGATTTTCTTCTTCTTTTGATTTTTCATAGACCATCATATTAGCATATTCAATTGCTTCTTTCATTAAATTTAAAATTCCATCTTTATCATATTCTATGCTGTGATAATTATGATTAATATAATTTTTCACAGATTCTACAGCTAGTTTACTGGCTACTTCTCCACCATTATAACCACCCATTCCATCTGCTAAAATGTACAGCTTTATTTCTTCTTTTTCGTCTGAAACATAGTAATAGTCCTGGTTCATTTCTCTTGACTTTCCTATGTCTGTCTTGGCATAAACTTCCATTTTTATACAAATCCCTTCTATACTTTAAGTAACATCTGTTACAAATTTTTTCTTCTTAATTGACCACAAGCAGCATCAATATCAGACCCCAACTCTCTTCTTATTGTTGCCACAATGCCTTTTGCATTTAAGTAATCTCTAAATTTTATAATATTTTCGTTTGTACTTTTAACATATTTTCCATTTTCAATTGGGTTAATCGGAATCAAATTTACATGGCATAGCATGCCTTTTAGTAATTTTGACAATTCTTCTGCTGCTTTTAAATTATCATTTTCATCCTTCGCTAAAGCATATTCAAAAGATATTCTTCTATTCGTTTTTTCTATATAATATTTACATGCTTTCATTAATTCTGCAATTGGATATTTTTGATTAATTGGCATTAAACTACTTCGTATTTCGTCATTACTACTATGCAAAGAGATAGAAAGTGTTGCCTGTATATTTTCATTTGCCAAATCGTAAATCTTTGGCACAATTCCACTTGTAGAAATGCTAATATGCCTTGCTCCTATATTTAGCCCCTTGGGATGATTTATTTGTCTAATTGCTTTTATAACATTTTCATAGTTATCTAAAGGTTCACCAATTCCCATAAAAACCACATTTGAAATTTTACAATTTTCATCTTTTTCTGCTGCTAATATTTGTTCTACAATTTCTCCATTACTTAAATTTCGAATAAACGCAATTCCAGTTGATGCACAAAATTTACATCCCATTTTACATCCCACTTGTGAAGATACACAAATGGTTTTTCCATATTTATATTCCATGACAACTGTCTCTATTGCATTACCATCTAATAAGTCAAATAAATATTTTATGGTTCCATCTTTTGACTTTTGTTTTTCTAGGATTTCTACCTTTCCTATTTTAAAATTTTCTTCAAGTTTTTTCCTAAGCTCTAAAGAAAGATTTGTCATACTAGTAAAATCTTCTACTCTTTCCTGATATAGCCATCTAAATATTTGTTCAGCTCTAAATGGTTTTTCATTCATCTGTATCAATTCTTTCTTTAATTCTTCTAAATTAAAATCTTTTATATTTTTCAATGTTACCTCTTTTTTTCTTTCTATCAGTAGCAAATAAATGCTTTATATTCTTTTATTATATATCACATTTTCTCTATTTTTTCAATACTCTTTAAAATAATAAACCATAAATAGAAAATGCCAAAAAGATAACCGTAAAGCAAGTAGTAAATAAACAATCTTCTTTCTCGCTTTTTTGATTTTTTATTTTTTCAGAAGATAAACAAATAACAATCAAAGAAATAATTGGAAAAATATATCTTAGTTGATATCCCTTTATCTCGTCATCTTGCAGTGGTGTATAAGATATATAAAGTAGCGTACTGGTAATACTAAGTACAACAAAAAATGTAATAATTGCAATCCACTTTACTTTTTTATTTAAATTTTTACTATCATCTGTTATTCCTGTATAAAATAAAAACAATAATAAAATTAAGAAAATATTATCAAAATCGTTTCCAAAAAACATAGGTCCATTTAAATAAGATAATGCTGAAAATTCTGTTAATGTTGTTTTAATATGTTTTCCTAATATCTTTATATAATTGCTTGGTTCTTCTTTGATATATTCTATTTGTTCCATAGCATTTGTATTTTCAACTCTTGGATCACTGAGTTGATCACTTTGTAAATACAAAGTAATTCCTATATTTATTATAACAGAAAAAATTCCCAGTAAAATGATCGGTGCTAAATATTTTTTGTTTTCTTTTATTAGCTTTCGGATTGGTATCATAAAAACAAATAGTGCAATCGGCAAATAAGACATGGATTTTAGGGTACCAATCAGGGTAAAAATCCCTAATAATATAAAAAGTTGTTTTCCCGTAATTTTTTCTTTTTGCTCATACAATTTAAGGCAATAAGCAATCCATAATGAAATAACTCCTACCATAATACCATCTACAGAATACACACTTGCTAATGCCAGTAGCATTGGCATTAAAAATATAACATAAAAACTTTTTTTCTTGTATGGTAAAATTTTTAGAGTTAAAACTACTAAACCTATATATCCAATCAAATTAAAGAATCTACCAGCATAATAAATATCTGCAATACTTCCCCCCAATAATCTCGCCATATAAATTCCTATTGCAGATGGAAGATATTGGATAGGATTATATGCCGCAGGTATACTAGAAATGTCTTCCAATTCATATTCTTCTAAAAAAGTAGGTTCATATTTTTTGTGAAAATAGACATTAAATTTTTCAAAATTTAATTTTTGAGGAATAGATTGTACCCCTTCATTTATGATTGGTTTATTAAAGTTTATATTCGCATATGACAAATTATAAGCAGATAAAAAATGTCTTTTTTCATCAAGTTGATTATTAATTGGCATAATCATAGAAAAAATAAATCCCACTGCTAGCGCAATTAGAATAAAGTTTTTTAGATAATCTCCTGTTAAACTAAAAGCCAATAATAGAACGAGCAATAAAGAAATTACGATAATTGTTACAGTCATAAGCTGTATTTTCCCAAATAAAACAGAAATGAGAGTAACAAGTAATAGAAGTATTGTAATATATAGCACATATTTTTCCATTTTTCCTATTTTCTGTTCTCTATCTCCTAATATGTACTTAGAAAATTTCATAAAAAGAAACACTACTATTATGTACATTACAATACGATAAAGGGAAAAAGCATATGTGCTTTCCCCTGTCAAAAAAAGATGATTACAAAATAATAATTCATATATTCCTATTATCAAGCATATGATTAGTAATATTATGTGTTTTTTGATTAATCTCATTGGTTTCTCCCTTTAAAAAGTTTTAGGCTGTTATTTGTGTGTTTTTAAAATTCATGATGACAATACCAACAATTACCAAACTAGCACCTATAATTGCTTGAATACTTAGCTCTTCTTTAAATATAACTTTGGAAGCAACTAGTGATATAATCTGTACAATTCCTGTCACAATTGGGAAAATATAACTTAAATCAAACATTACTACAATTCTGGTGAACAATAAAAAGCTACATAGATAGCATATAAGTCCAATTCCACTAATCCAATTCATTGATAGTGCAATATCTCCTTCTTTAAATGCAATTGTTCCTGGATTTCCACCAAGTTTCATAAAAATCAAACCAGATGTTGTTAATACTAAATAAACAATTACTAGTACAAATTTCATTTTTTATCCCTTCTTTGTTAAAAATTTTATTTTTCTAAATTAATTGTTTTACTAATAATATATTGTGGTCTTTTTTTGCTTTCATCATAAATTCTGGCTAAATATTCTGAGATGATCCAAATAGATAATAGTTGTACCCCACTAAATAAGGTAATTGCAACCATAATCGATGTCCAACCAGGCGTTAGTTGGTTTAAATTGAATATATAAGACATAACAGAATAAAGCAATAATAAAATAGAAATAATAATTGTGATGATACCAAGCCCGCCCACTATCTTTAATGGCTTGGTAGAAAAGCTTATAATACCATCTGAGGCTAATTTTAGCATTTTTTTAAGTGGATATTTTGTTTTCCCCGCAAATCTTTCCTTCCTCTCATATTCAAATGGTTGTTGTTTAAATCCAATCCAGCTAAATAATCCTCTTAAAAATTTATTGTGTTCTGGCATAGAATTAATGACATCTACCACTTTTCTGTCTACCAATCTAAAATCTCCTGTATCTGCTGGAATTTCTACATCTGATAATCCATTTAATATTCTATAAAACATTTTGGCTGTTAATAATTTAAACTTAGACTCTCCCTCCCTTGTTTTTCTTTTTGCATAAATTACCTCATTCCCCTGTTTCCATAAAGTTAACATGTCTGGAATTAATTCTGGAGGATCTTGCAAATCTGCATCAATTACTACTATTGCATCTCCTGTTACATACTGTAGTCCTGCAGTTACAGCACATTGATGTCCAAAATTTCTAGAGAATGATATTACTTTTACTTGTTTATCTTTCTCTGCAATGCTTTCAAGAATTTCTAATGTCTTATCTTTACTCCCATCATTAACAAAAAGGATTTCATGTTCATAGTCTTTTAAAGATATGAGCACGTTTTTCACTCTTTTATAGCATTCTTCTGCTACTTCTTCTTCATAATACATTGGTATAACAACTGAAACTTTTGGCATATTTTAATATCCTTTCTGAAAATTACCATTTTATATCAATCTTCAATTTCTGAATCATAAATTTGTACACACTTAAAAATGCTGGATATAATTTTAATACATATATTTTTTTCATAAATACAATTTTAAAGTTGGAGAAGTGATGCGAAATAGAGTAACTTATTTTTAAATACTTTGATTTTCTCCATGTTGGGAAATTAGTGTCTAAAAAATTTGTATTTTTCTTTAATTCCTCTTTAAAGTTAGTGGTTTTGTCTGACGATATTCTAAACATTAAAGAAATTCCAAAATGTAAAAATGCTTCTGCATCCAGTAAACCTAATAGCTTTTCTCCTTTTTCATTATTCTCATATATACTTTTTACTTCTAACATAGCATTTTGTGTTGATTCGATTTGCTCTTTCTTTATCGTTGCCACAATAGAATCACTTCTTACCATGTAATAATATAAGCTATCTCCTATAAAGCAAAGTTTATTGGTATTTAATATAACTAGTAAAAAGAACATCATATCATCCAATATCCTTGGGGGATTTTTTAGATTTGACATGTTTTTTAATAATTCTGCTTTATATAATTTGTTCCATAATGCACCATTAATAGATAAAATGTCTTCTGGATTCACATTCATATCGATTATTTTCCCTGCATGTTTTGTCATTTCTCTAGAATATACATGTCCTGTTTCTACATCAATTCTATCAAATCCACAAACTGAAATATCTGCATCATTTTCTTTTACTGCCTTATACAATTTTTCGGCATAATCTAATGCAACATAATCATCTGAGTCTGTAAACCCAATATATTCTCCTTTTGCCAAACGAATTCCGTCAAATCTGCCTTTCCATACCCCTTCGTTCTTCTTATCATAAATCACTACCTTGTCTGGCCATTTTTCTTTATATTCATTTAATATAGCTAAGCAATTATCTGGCGAACCATCATGTATACATATAATTTCAATATCTTCTAGCGTTTGATTTACTAAACTATCCATACTTCTTCTTAAATATTTCTCTACTTTATATACAGGAACAATAATACTAACTTTTTTTGTTTTTTCTTCCATTTTATTAATCCTTTCTTTTTTCGTTATTCACATAAAGTAAGTGCTCTATCAATTACAGCGTCCATATTATAATATTTATATTCTGCTAATCTTCCACATAATTTTATGTTACTTATGCTAGCAAGTTTATCCTGATATTTCTTATATATTTCTTGATTTTTATCATTATTGATTGGATAATAAGGATCAGCATATTTAGGATTATGTATATCAAATTGTGCTGGATATTCTTTTAAAATTGTCGTATGTTCTTTATCTTCTTGTTTCGTTAAATACTTAAATTCCGTGATTCTAGTAAATTCTTCTTCGTTTGGATAATTTACTACTGAATTTTCTTGATAATATTCCTCTGGATAGTTCTCAAATTTTAGTTCTAATGTTCTATATGGTAAATTTCCATATTCGTAATTCATAAGTTCATCTAATGCTCCAGTATAAAAAATTTCGCCACCAAATTCTTCTCCATTTATGTATGTTTTCTTTTTTTCAAAATCAATTTTTAATATATCTTTTACATTCATATTTAATCTTACTTCTATATTCTCATGATTTAATATATTTTCAAATAATTTTGTAAATCCTTCTTTTGGCATATATTGAAATTTATCTTTAAAGTATCTATCATCATAGCCTAAAACAACTGGTACTCGATTAATTACAGATGTATCAATTTTATCTACAGTAGTTCCCCACTGTTTTGCTGTATAATTTGCAAACACCTTATCATATACATATTGTCCAAACTCCTTGATATCTACATCATTATGTTTTACTAAATCTAATATGGATATTTTTTCTACATCTGGGAAATTTCGCTTTAATTTTAGTTTTATTTTCTCGGCATTTTCTTTGTCAAATAGCATTTCTAAAGATGTATAATTAAATGGTATTGGGACTAACTTCCCATCAATTTTTCCTAATACTTTATGTTCATATGGAAAAAATTCGCCAAATTCTTTTAAAAATTGAAAAGCTCTTTCGCTGTTGGTATGAAAAATATGCGGACCATATAAATGAACTCTTATTCCATTTTCTCCTTCACATTCATACATATTTCCCCCTATATGAGCTCTCTTTTCTACAACAAGTACCTTTTTCCCTTGTTCTGCCCTTTTTCTAGCAATTGTTGCTCCTGCAAATCCGGCCCCTACCACTAAAACATCATAATTTTTCATTCTTTGCCTCCTTTTCATTTTTTTCTTTTAAAATAGCTAATTCTTGGGTAAGTTTCACAATCATTTTATTTTGTTTCGTAATTGTAATTGTAATATGCACAATATAAGTTCCCAAAACTAATATAGCAAATAAAAGTAATAATGCTGGTGGATAATATACATTAAACCATTCTGCTACTTTTATAATAATTTGAGGAAATATAGATACAACCAAAATAATAGTTCCAAAAATTAGCCATAGGATAGAATATTTCTCATCTAATTTATTTTTCCTTACTAAATTTATAATAAATAATATAAATACAACAGAAAATATAATCGCAAAATTATAAATCATAGGTTATGTTCTATAGTATATAATAATACTATGTACTCCTTTCTTTTTTAATCTTAAATCTTTTTAACACGATTTAGAATTAACGCCAGACTTACTTTTAACATATAGCTTACAGATTTTAGTGGAGATATTGAAGATTGGCCTGTTTCTCTTTTTTTCATTTCTACTGGAATTTCTAATATAGTTTTTTTCTTTAAAATTAGTCTCATGTTCGTATCTGGTTCTGGGTAATCATATGGATAATTCTCAGAAAAATATTTGATAATTTCTTTATTTACTGCCCTATATCCTGATGTTGTATCATATATTTTTTTCCCAGTCATGATTTTTATGATAATAGAGGTAATATTAATTCCTAATTTTCGAAAAAAAGTTTGCTTATACTCTGTTTTATTTACGAATCTAGAACCAATGACCATATCTGCCTTCTTTTCTTTTATCATCTGTACCATTTCTTTTATATATTTTGGATCATGTTGTCCGTCTCCGTCTATTTGTATGGCAATATCATATTTATTCATATATGCATATATGTATCCTGTTTGTACGGCTCCACCAATACCTAAATTGCAGGGCAAATCAATTATAGATGCTTTGGTTTTTTTTGCATTTTCAGATGTCTTATCCTTTGATCCATCATTAATAACAACAACATCAACATCTTGCTCTATCACACTATCTACCACATTTTTTATAGATTCTTCTTCATTATATGCCGGTACTATTACAAGAACTTTTATGTTTTTTTCTTCCATTATTATCCCCTCACTATATACCATCAATTCATATAACTTTTAGTTTGTTCTGTATACATTGGTACTAATTCAATATCTTCATCCTTTTTTTCTATTTTATATAAAGTCCATGAATATATTTCTTCGTTTCTGAAAAGCTCTTTAAAATGTGCATTAAAATACTCATCCGTATCTAAGATAATCACATAATCATAATATTGATATAAATTATTTTTAAATTCATTTACTTCTTTTGCTATTTTTACATCGTCATATAGTTCTTCAAACTTTCCAATTTGCTCTATCTTTATAGGATATATATAGTATTTAAATTTTGTAATATTTTCACTTATATCTGAATTTTGGTCAAATGCATAAACTTTGCTATTTTCATTAATTCGTGCTCTTGTTTCATCGGCCAAATTAATAATAAAAGATACTCCTTCTTTTATTATGTTATTAGTTCCTCCAGCAACCAACGTCATATTAGCGATTGGTTGTATTGGTGTAAATATTAAAATAGTAAAAGTAAGTAACAAATATTTACACTTACTATAATCAATATTATTAAGGTACTCAACCAATACGCCAATTAAAACAATTAATATCATAATTAAATATGAACCTATATATCTCTCAATTGATGCATGAGATATAGCTTCATAATTGGGAAATTTTATAACATATGCTACTTGCAAGAAGCATATATATATAAAAGTTCCTGCAAAAACAGCAAGCATAAATGCCTTAAATTTACCATTCGTATTATTTTTTAATATTTTCTTATAAATTATGATGCTTACAATAGCATATAATATTAGCCATATTCCTGCTGTAAGTTTTAATGGATGATTAGAATAAGCTGTAGTATCAAATATATGTGAAAAAATGTTAATATGAGATAAAACATCCGCATGTGTTGAGTTATTAAATCCAGT
>CALXQB010000050.1 GCA_944390445.1 uncultured Clostridia bacterium
AACTTACATTAAGAGTACGTGAAAGACTTATTTCAATTATCTTTCTTCATAATTGCAGTTACTTTTTTAATTGACGGATTTTTTATATTTAACTATTTTTCCCAAAACTATTGTAAAATCGAAAAAATCGTGTTAGAATATTTACATTCAATATAAAAATGCGTTAGAATAAGGACAACACATTTTTTGAAAACCTCTTTAGAGAGCCAAATAGAAGCTGAAATTTTGGTAGAGAAAACAAAAAATGTTATCACCTTGTGAGGCAGTTTTTCTGAAAAATAAGTAAGAAAAAACATGTAATCTATGTTATAGGATTTAAAAGAGAAAAATAATATTTATTTTTAAATTAGGTGGTACCGCGGAAACTTTTCGTCCTATGAAAGGATGGAAAGTTTTTTTCATTTTATAGGAAATTCTATTTCCTATAATAAAACACACATTCTAACAATTATATAAAATATAAAGGAGGAATTTCAGTGGAAACAGAAAAAAAAGATTATAGTAAAACACTAAATTTACCAAAGACAGACTTCCCAATGAGGGCAAGTCTTCCGGAGAATGAACCTAAAATTCTAAAAAATGTATTTGGAAAAAAACTTTATGAAAAAATGCTAGAAAAAAATAAAGGAAATGAGCCTTTTGTATTGCATGATGGACCACCATATGCAAATGGAGAAATTCACATTGGTCATGCTTTAAATAAAATTTTAAAAGATACTGTGGTAAGATATAAAAATTTAAGAGGCTATGATACTCCATATATTCCTGGATATGATACCCATGGATTACCAACTGAAAAAAGAGCAATTAGTGTTTTAGGGCTAAATAGAGATGAAATTGGTGTTACCAAGTTTAGAGATACTTGTAGAGATTTTGCCTTAGGATTTGTAGAAAAGCAAACAGAAGGATTTAAGAGACTAGGAGTATTGGGAGATTGGGAACATCCTTATATTACTTTACAACCAGAGTTTGAATCAAGACAAATTGGAATATTTGGGGAAATGTTTCAAAAAGGTTATATCTATAAAGGATTAAAACCTGTATATTGGTGTACAGATTGTGAAACTGCATTAGCAGAAGCAGAAATTGAATATGCAGATAGTAAAACAACTTCTATTTTTGTTAAATTTAAAGTAAAAGATGCTAAAGGAAAATTTGATGAAAAAGATACCTATTTTGTGATTTGGACAACAACACCATGGACATTACCTGGAAACGTAGGTATTACGATTGGTGGAGAATATGAATATAGCATTGTAGATACAGGAAAAGAAAAATATATTGTGGCAACGGAATTAGTAGATGCAGTTATGAAACAAGCAGGAATTACAGAATATAAAACTGTACAAAAATGTTTGGGAGAAGACTTAGAAGGTGTAATTTGTAAACATCCATTTTTAGATAGAGAATCTAGAGTAGTATTAGGTAGTGATGATACCATTGTGGTCGAACTAGATACTGGTACTGGTGCTGTACATACAGCTCCTGGATATGGTAAAGAAGACTATTTGTGTGGATTAAAAAATGGATTAGAAACTGTAGTTTGTGTAGATGGGAAAGGATACCAAACAGAAGAGGCAGGACAATTTGCAGGATTATTCTATGAAGAATCAAATGAAGCGATTATAAAATGGCTAGAAGAAAATCATTATTTATTAAGCAAAGAAACAATCGTGCACTCATATCCACATTGCTGGAGATGTAAAAATCCAATTATCTTCAGAGCAACAAATCAATGGTTTGCTTCTGTAGATGGATTTAGAGAAAAAGCATTAGAAGAAATTAAAAAAGTAAAATGGATGCCAAGTTGGGGAGAAGAAAGAATTTCTAACATGGTAGCAGAAAGAAGTGATTGGTGCATTTCTAGACAAAGAACATGGGGAGTTCCAATTCCAATTTTCTATTGCGAAGAATGTGAAAAAGAATATATTACCAAAGAAAGTATTGAAAAGATACAAAAAATCTTTAGAGAAAAAGGTTCTAATAGCTGGTTTGATATGACAGTAGAAGAATTAATGCCTGAAAATGCCGTATGTAATTGTGGATGTCATAAATTTAGAAAAGAAACAGATATCATGGATGTTTGGTTTGATTCAGGATCAAGTCACACAGCAGTATTAGAAGAAAGAGGTTTACCTCCTGCTAATATGTACTTAGAAGGAAATGACCAATACAGAGGATGGTTCCAATCATCTTTACTAACATCTGTGGCAACAAAAGGAGTGGCACCATATAAAGAGGTATTAACACATGGTTTCGTAATTGATGAACATGGAAAGAAAATGTCAAAATCATTAGGAAATGTTATTAGTCCACAAGAGATTATAAAACAATATGGGGCAGATATTCTAAGATTATGGGTATTGTCATCTGATTATAAATCAGAAATTAGCTTATCAAAAGATATTTTAAAACAAATATCTGAAGTTTATCGTAAGATAAGAAATACGGCAAGATATATTTTAGGAAACATATCAGACTTTAATGTAGAAGAGAAAGTCCCTTATGAAGAATTAGAAGAAATAGACAAATGGGCATTGCTAAAACTAAATCAATTAATTAAAGACACAACAGAGAGCTATGATAGCTATGACTTCCATAATGTTTATCATGATGTAAATGAATTTTGTGTAAATAGTATGAGTACATTCTATTTGGATATTATTAAAGATAGATTATACACTTCAAAACCAAATGCTAAAAAAAGAAGAGCAGCGCAAACAGTAATGTATGAAATTTTAACAGTTTTAGTTAAAATCTTAGCGCCTATGACTGCTTTTACAGCAGAAGAGATTTGGGGATTCATGCCACATACTTCTTCTGAAAAAGTAGAAAGTGTTATGCTTACAAAATGGCCAGAAATGAATCCTAAATATCATGACAAACAACTAGAAGAAAAATGGAATAAAATATTAGACTTAAAGGAAAAAGTAGCAAAAGAATTAGAATTAGCAAGAGCAGAAAAAGTAATTGGACATTCTTTAAATGCAAAAGTTACCTTATATGCAGATGGAAAAAACTATGAGTTCCTAAAAGAAAATGAAGAAATTTTAATGACATGTTTCATTGTATCAGGAATTGAAATTGTAAAAAATAATAGAAAAGCAGAAGAGGAGAATATTGGTATTAAGGTAGAAGTAGCAAAAGGAGAAAAATGCGAAAGATGTTGGATGTATTCAGAAACAGTAGGACAGGATAAAGAAAATCCAACAATATGTGCTAGATGTAGTAAAGAACTAAAAGAATAAAATTCATATGTATATTAATGAAAAATATGGAAATACTTCCTAATAAAGATAACTTTATTAGGAGGTTTTTTTATGAGAAGAGAAAATAGGAGAATAGAAAGAAAAGATCATTTTAAAAATATCATGTATATATCTGGAGCTGTTTTAGGAGTTTTGGTATTGGCATTTGTGATTACATTTTCTATTTATGCTAACAACGTAAAGAAAAATAATAGTACAAGTATGCTAAATACAAGGAATGTTTCAGAACTTGTACCAAATAAAGAAGAGGAAGAAGAAAATACACAAACAGCTAGTACTGAAATGGGGAAGACAGTTAATGAAATGGCAGAAATACAAAATAATACAAATGTGGAAAATCAAATAACAGAATCAGAAACCATAGAGACAGATACAAATACAAGTACAAGTAGTGAGACTACAGAAGAAGTTGTAGAAGAAACAGAAAATGTGGAAGCACCAATAGAAGAGGAAAAAAAGGAATTAGTATTCGAAAAGCCAGTTGACGGAGAAATTTCAGTAGCATTTGCCAAAGATAGTTTAGTATATTCAGAAACATTACAAGAATGGATTACCCATAAAGGAATTGATATTAAAGCCGATAAAACAACAATTGTAAAAGCAGCCGAAGCAGGAACAGTACAATCTATAAAAAATGATCCTAGATATGGATTAACAATTATTGTAGAACATGAAGACGGATATAAAACAGTTTATGCTAGTTTACTAACATCTGAATTTGTCGTAGAAGGGGAAAAAGTAGAAAAGGGACAAACACTTGGAACTGTTGGAACTAGTGCAATATTTGAATCATCTGATGGACCACACCTACATTTTGAATTACTAAAAGATGATGAATATTTAGACCCTAGTATTTATTTGAAATAATGTAATAGACAGTATATGAATAATCAACACATCCTTGCGATAAAGCAAGGATGTGTTAATTGCTTTAATTATAAAAATTGAAATAACTGATGGAGACTACAAATATGTCTTTAATTTTTCAATATTATTTTGTTGTAGTTCAACAAAGTCAGTTAGGATTTGCTTAATATCCTTATCTGCCTTTGGATTTTGATTTAATTCTTTTACTCCTTTTATAATTCCCATGGTATTTCCTTGAATTAACATTTCTGCAATATGAGAATTGCTTTTATCTGCAATCGTATTAAATTGGATTTGTGTCCATCCCATTGCTTTTTGCATAGGAGAAGTATCATCTGCCTGATTTCCTAATTCTTGATACTTTTTGTTTACACGATTTAAAATATTTTCGTATCTCTCATACTGATAATTTAAATCATCTTTAAAATTTTGATCTCCTACTTTTGAAGTGATGACAGAAAGGGATTCCATTCCCATAACTAATCCTTTATGAATTTCATTTAAAATTTCCAAATTTGAACTCATGCTTATCCTCCTTTTCCAAGTATTCTGTACGAAATTCTTAAAAATATACTCTTGTGTTTTTAGCATAAAAAGTGTAGAATGAAAAAGGAGGTTTCGTTATGGGAGAAGTAAAATGGACAAAGGAACAAAAACAAGCAATTGAGACAAAAGGTGCTAATATATTAGTCGCTGCTGCTGCGGGAAGCGGAAAAACAGCCGTATTAGTAGAGAGAATTATTCATAAAATCATTGAAGAGCAGATGGATATAGATAAATTATTAGTAGTGACTTTTACAAATAGTGCTGCCGCAGAAATGAGAGAAAGAATTTTAAAAGAAATTTCCCAAAAATTAGAGGAACAACCAGAAAATCAAAATTTACAAAAACAATTACTTTTGTTAAACAAGGCTAATATTTCTACGATTCACGCTTTTTGCTTGGAAGTGATAAAAAACCATTTTTATGAAATAGACTGTTCTCCTAATTTTAAAATAGGAGAAACAGCTGAAATAGAGTTATTAAAAATGGATGCACTAGAAGAATTATTTGAAGAAAAATATGAACAAAATGATACTGGATTTTCTGTTCTATTAGATACTTATACAAGTTATAAGGGAGATGAACCATTAAAGGAAATTATTATGCAAATTTATGAATTTATGCAAAGTAGTCCATTTCCAGAAGAATGGTTAGAGGAAAAAATAGAAGAGTTTCATGTAAAAGATATAAAACAAGATTTTTCAGAAAATGATTATGGTAAAATTCTATTAGAAGAGAATAAAAAGGATATTGAACTAGCAATTCATAAATTACAAAAAGTAAGGTTAGATTTAAAAGAAGAGGGAGACTTGAAAAAATATGAACTAACGATAATGGAAGATATTGAAACATTAGAAAATTTAAAAAAGCAATTACATAATTGGAATAGTGCGTATCAGGCAATTCAAAATATATCATTTCCTAAATGGCCAATCGATAGAAAAATAGAATCAGAAATAAAAGAAAAGTCAAAACAAATAAGAACAACTACCAAGGACAAGCTAATGAAAAAATTAGGAAAAGTATTTATTTATACTTCTGAAGAGATAAATGAAGATATGTTTTATATGTACCAGATATTAAAATACCTTCAGAAAATTATTATAGACTTTAAAAAGAAATATCAAGAAAAGAAAAAAGAAAAGAATTTGATGGATTTTAATGACATTGAGCATAATGCTTTAAAAATTTTAGTTCAAAAGGACGAAAACGGAGTAAAACAAATCAGTGAGGTGGCAAAAGAATATCAAGAAAAATTTGATGAAATTGCAATTGATGAATATCAAGATAGTAATTTGGTACAAGAATATATTCTAAATGCTGTATCTAGAGGAAATAATATCTTTATGGTTGGAGATGTAAAGCAAAGTATTTATAAATTTAGACAAGCAAAACCGGAATTATTCTTAGAAAAATACCAAACCTATGAAAAAGAAAAAGCAAATGAAAAAGGATTAATGATTCAGCTATTTAATAACTTTAGGAGTAAAACCAATATATTAGATATTACAAATTTAATTTTCAAAAATATTATGAGTAAAGAACTAGGGGAGATTGAGTATGATGAAAAGGAATATTTAAATTCTATAAAACCAGAAGCGGGAGAAGATTTGTTAAAATCTGAAATTCATATCATTGATTTACAAGAAACAGAGAAACAAGAAGAAGTAGTTGAAGATATGGTATTAGAGGCAAGATTTGCAGCACAAAAGATCAAAGAAATAGTAGAAAGTGGAATAGAAATTTCAGATAAAAAAGACGGGAAAAGAAAGGTTACTTATAAAGATATTGTGGTTTTGCTGAGAGCAACAACAGTAGCAGCTCCCATTTATGAAAAGGAAATGATTGATTTAGGAATTCCTACTTTTTCTGACACGTCAGCAGAGTATTTAGATAGCATTGAAGTCCAAACGATTATGTCAGTGCTAAAAATAATGGATAATCCCTATAATGATATTGCACTAGTTACAGTATTAAGATCATACATAGGGGGATTTACAGATGAAGATTTGATTAGTATACGTCTTTTAGATAGAAAATATAGCTATTATGAAGCATTAAAAAAATATGGAGATTTAGAAGAAAATACAGAGCTAAAAGATAAAGTGAAAGAATTTCTACAAAAGATAGAAATTTGGAGAACAGATTCTGAATATATGCCATTAGAAGAACTACTTTGGAAAATCTACTTAGATACAGGATATTACCATTATGTAAGTTTGATGCCAAATGGACTTTTAAGACAAGCTAACTTAAAAATGCTTTTTCAAAGGGCAAAAGAATATGAAAAGGCAAGTTTTAAAGGGTTATTTCATTTTGTAAAATTTATTGATAAAGTAAAAACAAGTAGTGGAGACTTAG
This sequence comes from uncultured Clostridia bacterium, assembly GCA_944390445.1. Classification (GTDB taxonomy): domain Bacteria; phylum Bacillota; class Clostridia; order TANB77; family CAG-508; genus CALXRW01. The sequence goes on from CALXQB010000050.1 coordinate 7,041, forward strand.
GAGCAGCTAAATTAATTGGCGAGAATGCAAATGTTGTAAGAATTATGAGTATCCATAAAAGTAAGGGATTGGAGTTCCCAATTGTTTTTTTATGTAATGTAGGAAAACAATTTAATATGATGGATTTAAACAAAAACTTATTGTTGCATCAAGAATTAGGAATTGGAGTAAAATATATAAATTACGAAAATAAAATAGAATATAATATCCCACAAAAAGAAGCAATACGTGTAAAAACGAGAAATGAAATTTTATCTGAAGAGATGAGAGTCCTTTATGTTGCCTTAACCAGAGCAAAGGAGAAATTGGTAATAATAGGTGCTACCAAAAATGTAGAAGAAGAATTAGAAAAGAAAAGGGAACTTATAAATATTTATAAAGAAAATAATTCTAAGTTAACTCCATTTTTGGTATCTCAATATGAATCCTATTTAGATTGGATTACACTAGTATTGATAAATGAAGAAGAGAAAATGAAAGAACTATTAGAAATGCATGTATACCCAAAGGGAGAAGTAATAAAGAACTTTGTAAAACAAGAAGAAAATACACAAGAACATTTTGTGGAAAAAGCAGAAAAGATTGTTTTAGATGAAAAGATATGGAAACAGTTGCAATCTCAATTAAATTGGCAATATCCGTTTGAAAAAGCAACTAAAATGGCAGGTAAAACATCTGTTAGCAAATTAAAACAAGAAGAAACACTTCCTACAGAAAGGGCACCAAAATTTTTATTAAAAGAGGAAAAGATATCTCCTGCTGAGAAGGGAACATTAATTCATTTATGTTTCCAAAAGCTAAATCTAAAAGAAAAATATACGAAAGAAGAAATAGAAGAATTAATTGAAAAATTGAAAAGCCAACAAATACTTACAGATGAGCAAGCAAGAGTAATAGATAGAGATAAAATATGGAAATTTACACAAAGTAATTTGGCAGAGGAAATTAGGGAAAGTATATCTTATGAAAAAGAGATGCCATTTTATCTTACTTTATCAGCAAAAGAGGCTTATGAAGAAGAGATTGATGAAGATATCTTGGTACAAGGAATCATCGACTTATATTATATCAATGCCAAAGGTGAATTAGTTTTAGTAGATTATAAAACAGACTATGTAAAGCAAGAAACGGAATTAGTAGAAAAGTATCAATTTCAATTACAATTGTATCAAAAAGCATTAGAAAAAGCATTGGGAAAAAAAGTTGAAAGAATATATATTTATAGCACTTGCTTAGGAAAAGCCATTCTCATTTAGTAACAAAAACTAGAGTATTTTAAGATGTGAAAATTGTACAAACTGTAAGGAGTGCTTATGTCAATTTTGCCAGTGTTAAGACAAACATAAAAGAGGTGTCCTAAAGTAAGGATACCTCTTTTAGTATCAGTGGGAGAGACAAATTTTTTTTCTATTTTTTCATTTAATAACTTTGTTGCTTTCACTCATAATAGTAGTTTTTATTGGTTTTCTAATCCCAAAAATAGAGCGGAAATGATTTCATCATAAGTTCTTTGAATATCAATTTCTTTTCCTGTTTTTAATTGATACATAGAACAAGAAAAAGTTAAACCGAAAATACCAGAAGCTAACATCTGTGTATCTACATTTTTTAATTCACCTTTTTCAATTCCTTCTTGGATAATTTTTTCTACAAGATTTAAATATTCAAATACACATTTTTTACAAGTTATATTACGAGGCTCATTTCCCCAAACTTGGCTTAGAACAATGGTAATTAAGTCATTGTATTTTACTAAAACTTTTGTCTGAATTAAAACAATTGCTTTTAATTTATCTAAAGTAGATGTTTTATTTGCAATTTTGATAGCAATACTATTTTTTAATAACTTCATACCTTCTTCTACTAAAAAATTAAAAATTTCTTCTTTACTAGAAAAGTGATAATATAGTGTACCTTTTGCTACACCAACGACAGCAGTAATTTCTTCAACACTTGTAGCATCATAGCCTTTATCTGCAAAGAGTTTCATAGAAGTATCGAAAATTTTTCTTTTCGTTTTATTCATCCTATACCTCCTAATCTCTATTTATTATATCGATTTTCTATTTACTTGGCAATAGATACAAGAGAAAAATTTATCTCTAAACCGAGTGGTCAGAATGATTGAATATAGATAAAAAATAAGATATAATAGAAAAAGTAAGAAAAGGGGATATATAAGATGGAAAGAAATAAATTATACCAAAAAAAAGAATTTTCTGATTTTAGAGAAATGCTTCATTATGTAGCAGAAACTTATAACGATAAAATAGCTTTTCGACTAAAGAAAAATGGAAATTATCAAGACATTAGTTATTTAGATTTTAAAAAGGATATTGAGTCTTTAGGTGCAGGTTTATTAAAATTAGGATTAGAAAATAAAAGAGTAGCAATTATTTCTCCCAATCGTTATGAATGGTGTGTAAGTTATTTGGCAATTACAACTGCTAATATGATAGTAGTGCCTTTAGACAAATCTCTTCCAGAAAATGAAATCGAAAGCTCTATTATTAGGAGTAAAGCAGAAGCAGTTATTTATGATGCAAAATATAAAGAAGTTTTCCAAAAATTAAAGGAAAAAAAAACAAGTAACTTACAATATTATATTTGTATGGATGAGGAAAAAGAGTTTAATCAATTAATAGAAGACGGTAATGAGGAAAAGGAAATTTATCAAAATATAAAAATAGATAATAAAAAAATGTCTATTATGTTGTTTACATCTGGAACAACATCTATGTCTAAAATTGTAATGTTATCCCAATTTAATATATGTTCTAATGTAAATGCTATAAGAAGTATTATTGAACTAAAAACAAATGATATCCTTTTATCTTTTTTACCGTTGCATCATACATTTGAATGTACTACTACATTTTTAACAGGAATCAGTTGCGGAATTAAAATTGTATTTTGTGATGGATTAAAACATATTGCAAGTAATTTAAAAGAATATGAAGTAACAGGATTTGTATGTGTTCCACTTATGTTGGAAACAATGTATAAAAAAATCCAAAAAGGAATTAAAGAGAGTGGGAAAGAACATTTAGTAAATACCATGATCAAAATTTCTAATGTTTTGTTGAAGTTTCATGTTGACTTGAGAAAAAAACTATTTAAATCCATCTTAAATAAAGTGGGAGGACATATTAGAATGGTTGTTAGTGGAGCGGCTGCAATCAACCCAGAAGTAGTGAAAGGCTTTAACAATTTAGGAATCGTAACACTTCAAGGATATGGTTTAACAGAAACTTCACCTGTATTATGTGCAGAAAATGATAAGTATAGAAGACCCGGTTCTTCAGGATTCCCATTATATAATGTAGAACTTCAAATTGATCATCCAGATGAAAAAGAAATTGGAGAAATTAAAGCAAAAGGTCCAAATATCATGTTAGGCTACTATGAAAATGAAGAGGCAACAAAGGAGGTTCTAAAAGATGGATGGTTTTATACGGGAGACTTAGGGTATATTGACGAAGATGGATATGTTTATGTGAAGGGAAGGAAAAAAACTGTAATTGTATTAAAAAATGGAAAAAATATTTATCCGGAAGAGGTTGAAAGCCTAGTAAATGAACTAGATTATGTAGCAGAAAGTATGATATTTGGTAGAAAAAGAAGAGAAGATGATTTAGAATTAGTGTGTAAAATTGTTTATCAAAAAGAAGCTCTAAAAGAGGCAGGTATTCCAGAAGAAAAGTATCATGAAGTATTTTGGGAAGAGATTAAAAAGATAAATAAAACAATGCCTCCTTATAAATATATTAGGGACATTATTTTAACAGAAGAACCTTTGATAAAAACAACAACACAGAAAATAAAACGACATGAAGAAATGAAAAGAACAGTTTAAAGGACAAATCTAGCTTCGCTAGACCTTTTCTCTACTTTTTAATATTTGTTACATTAATTTAAGGTCTAGCAAGAAG
>CALXQB010000051.1 GCA_944390445.1 uncultured Clostridia bacterium
ACACTCGAAATGGATAGTTCCGATTTCTTTCCTTTTTTATTAAATTATATCGTGTGTGTGTGTGTGTGTGTGTGTGTTACTCTCCCAACGTTTTCCGCTTTTGTTCATTTCCTTGTTTCTCCTTTTGTCTTTTTTCTTTATTAATATAATACTTTAACATTTTTCTCTTGTCAATACTTTTTTCAAGACCAGTAATTTAATTTTACCATTTCTAGAAGTATGAGTTGGCATGTGTGTCTACTCCATACTTGCAACTGTCAATGGGGACGGAGATTTTGACAGCATTTCAAATAAACTATTTTCTACTTTTAAATTTATGAAAAGCTGTCAAAATCTCCGTCCCCATTGACAGTTACATAACTTTTTATTTTAAGCCTTGACCATTTTTTTATTGCATGCTAAAATGAAATTAGACTTTCTATTTGAAAGGAGATTACAAATGAAAGAAGTATTTGATTTTTATAGTCCAACATCCTTAAAGTCATATAATTTAGATGAAACGATGAGATATCAGCTAAATATGCTAGATACTTTGGATGTTTTTACAAGAAAACATTCAGAACATGTTGCCAATATTACATGTAGATTGTGTGAGTACATGCACTTAAAAAAATCTTTTACAATTTATGCTACTATGTGTGCTTATTTACATGACATTGGTAAACTTTTTATTCCCCAATCCATTCTACAAAAACCTGCGAAATTAACAGATGAAGAATATGAAATTATGAAAAAACACACCACCATAGGTTATGAGATGTGTATGAAAGATAAAAAATTGCAGCCTTATGCAGCAGGTCCTTTATATCATCATGAAGCATTAAATGGAATGGGTTATCCTCAACGGTTTAAAAGGAAACGAAATTCCAGTTGTTGGGCAAATCATTCGTGTAGCAGATGAATATGATGCCATTGTAAGTAAAAGGCAATACAAGTCCCATATTGGAATTTCAGACACATTAAAAATTATTATAGAAAATAGTAATCCTGTTTCTACTCTTGGAGATATTGTTCAAAATGCTAAAGTGGGAAAGAACAATAAAACTGTTGTAAAAGCTCTGTTAAAAGTAGTGCGTGATGATACTGAATTTGAAATAGCTTGTATTTATGATTATATGGAACATATTCAAAAAGAAATAAAACGTTTAAAAGAAGTAGATGCCTATCATGATAAGATGTTGAAACAAAAAAAAGAAAAAGATAAAGAAGCTTATCTAGAAACCATTAAGTTTATGCTCGTAGGACAAGAAACCCCTGAAAATTATAAATCTATCTTGCAAGACTGGGAAAAAGCCTATGAAAGGCAACAAAAAAGAGTAGACGATTTATATAAAGAAATCAAAGAAATTAAAAAGCTAAGAGTTTAATTCTCTTAGCTTTTATTCATCCAGACCAAAACTAACTCCGGATTGCATTATTTATTTTATTCATAATTCGGTTATCATCAATATGACCAATTTTTTCTTTTAATCTACTTTTATCTATGGTTCTGATTTGCTCTGTTAGTACAACAGAATCTGCCTTTAATCCAAATGTATCTGATCCTATTTCAATATGAGTGGGTAATTTATTTTTATTCATTTGGGAAGTAATTGCAGCAGCAATTACTGTTGGACTATATTTATTCCCTGTATCATTTTGTACAATTAAAACTGGTCTAATTCCTCCCTGCTCTGAACCAACTACCGGACTTAAGTCTGCATAAAACATATCTCCTCTTTTTATTATCATATCTATCACTCCTGCTAATTTTCCTTTTTTGTTTGATATTTTGATATATTTTAAATTAAATTGAGATGAAAAATGGTAAGCAGATTTTTGCTAATGTATTTTTATCTCATTATATAATATGTAAACTATCATATTTTGTGTCGAATCTTGTACTTCTAATTTCGTTGGTTTTTTTGTTGTCTTATCTATATATAGTCTTTTACAGTTATGGTATTTATTTTCTGGATTTTTTATTTCTAAAATAATCTCCTTTTCATTTTCAATTTCTTTATTGTATGAGGTTGTTTTATATTCTTCTATAAAACTTGTTAAAAATAATACATTTTCTTGTATATAAGGATAATTTTGATATAATTTAGAAATATTTAGTCTAGAATTTTCAATAGTCAATCCATGATTTTCATATTGAATCTTGATTCCTTTTATGTGTTCTGGCTCTAAAATTTCTTGTTTTGCTTTTTCAAGAGTTGCTTCTTGCTTTGCTAGATATTTATTTTCATTTTTATTACTTTTTATTGTAATTTCTACCTCAGCCTCATAAGATTTCATATTTAAAATATATTCTTGTATCGATGAACTATTAATAGTATTTCCGAAATTTTCTGTTTTATAATCTTTTTTTAAGAAAAACATAAAAGTAGCAATAATTGCTATCATAAAAATACCAATAATTAATATTCTTTTCACAAAAACCTCCATGGTCAATATCTATATTTTTTATTGCATAGGAAAAATCGTCAGATTTTTCCGGAGCAATAAAAAACAATCAGATAGTATTATACTATTCCGATTGTTTCAAAGTATTCTGATAGACAATCTATCACTTCTTTTTTTGTTTCAAGTTGATTAATTTTGTCTCTTATTTTTGCCGCATTTTTCAAATTTTTTAGGTACCATGCTAAATGTTTTCTCATTTCTTTTATAGCATTTCTTTCTCCCTTGTCTTCTATGGCCAGGTCTATGTGTTTTTGAATGGTTTCCCACTTTTCTTTCCCAGACACAGGTTGCTCCTTTTCTTGGATGATGTCTCTAAAAACCCATGGATTTCCAAGACTTCCTCTTCCGATCATAATAGCATCTACTCCTGTTGTTTCAAACATTTCTTTAGCTTCTTCTAAATTTTCAATATCTCCGTTTCCAATAACAGGTATTTTTACATTTTGTTTTACTTCTTTTATCATGTTCCAATCTGCTTTTCCTGAATAGAACTGTTCTCTTGTTCTCCCATGTACCGTAATAGCGTTTGCTCCTGCCTGTTCAATTATTTTGGCTGCTTGTACTGCTATGATATGTTCTTCATCCCATCCTGTCCTTATTTTTACTGTAACCGGTTTTGTGGTGGCTTTTTTTACTTGTTCTACAATTTCTCCTAAAAGTTCTACATTTAATAAAAGTTTACTTCCATCTCCATTTTTTACTACTTTTGGTGCTGGACAACCTGCATTGATATCTATAATATCTGCTTCTCGTTCTAGTTTACGTACCGCTTCTGCCATAATTTTAGGTTCACTTCCAAATATTTGAACAGCAATTGGTCTTTTTTCTGCCTCTGTGTTAATTAGTTTTTCTGTTTTTTTATCTTGATAATACAATGCTTTTGCACTCGCCATTTCTGTGTAAGTAAGTCCTGCTCCATATTCTTTTACAATTTTTCGAAAAGCTTTGTCTGTAATTCCTGCCATTGGTGCTAAAAATACGTTATTCTCTAATTCCACATCTCCTATTTTGATTGTATGTATCATCTTTTTACTCTCCATTTATTCTGTGTTTTAAGTAATTTCTTCGAAGAACGGGCGATTAAAATCGCCTCTACATTTTTTCATAAATTACTTTACACTATCTTATTCTGCAAAAATTGCTTTTTGTCTTCTTCCACTAATATTAAGAAGCAGACCTAGACAAATAAAATTAGTTACCATAGCACTTCCACCATAGCTAACAAAAGGAAGCGGAATTCCTGTAATTGGTAACAAGCCCATTGTCATTCCAATATTTTCTATCATATGGAAAAAGAAAATTCCTGCAATTCCCATAGCAATATAGGAACCTAAATCATCCTTTGCCGTTTTTGCTACATATACTGCTTTCGTTACTAAGATCACATACAAGATAATAACTAGGCTGGATACAATAAAGCCCATTTCTTCTCCAATTACAGAAAAAATAAAGTCTGTTGTTTTGGGGTATAAAAATCCTAGTTGTGTTTGGTTACCCTTTAATAATCCCATTCCAAATAATTGTCCCGCCCCAATGGCTAATTTAGACTGAATTACGTTATATCCTGCACCTCTTGCATCTTTTTCTGGGTCTAAGAAAATCTCTATTCTGGTTTTGGCATGTTCTGGTAACACAAAAATATATACCAATGGCAATATAATTGCTAATAACAATAAACAAATTATTATATATTTTGTTCGAATACCTGCTATAAAATAAATAAATACTGTTGCCATAATAAAAGCCATTGCAGTTCCATAATCTGGTTGTTTCACGATTAAAAGAACAGGAACCATCACAATTAATAGTGAAACTGCTAATTTCCATAATTTATTAATTTCTTTTTTTCCTCTTTCTTGTAATTTACATATCACATAAGAAAGAAATAGAATCACAAATACTTTACTCAATTCCCCTGGTTGAAGAGAAGCTCCTCCTATGTCGAACCAGCTGGTAGCACCATTAATTGGTTCTGTAAATAAAACAGCAATTAGCAATATTATAAAAATCCCATAAAAGTACGGAGACAGTTTTGCAATAAAATTGTAATCTATCATGGTTACAATAATAAGAATAGGTATACTAACTAATATCCACTGTCCTTGTTTAATAAACGAATCATAATCTGTACTTTGTGAAGCTGAAAAAAGTGCTACCATACCAATGGCTAGCAATATCACACTACAGATTACTATTCCCCATTCCATATTTTTTAGCACTTTCTTTTTCATTTATCTCTCCATTTTTTTATATTTTTTTAAGTAGCATCCTCTTCTTGTTTTCCTTCTTCCTCTTCTTTTACTTCTTCCTTCTCCTCTTCTTTTTCTTCTTTGTCATCTTTATTTTCTGTCACATTCTCTTCTTGTTTTTCTTCAATTTTGTTTTCTTCTTTTTTCTCATTCTCTTTGTTTTCCGTATCTTCTTTTTCCTTGCTAGCTTGTACTGCTACATCATTTCGAATATTCGTTATAGGAATATTCGCATAGAGTGCAGGTGCTCCGTTGGTCCCATCTTCATTGGTCTTATTGGTAAGTCTTACATCAATTGCACTCTCATCAATCTCAATATATTTTTTTATAACATCTATTATTTCTTGTTTCATTAATTCTAAAAAGTCTGCAGATACATTAGCTCTATCTTGCATTAATACTAGATGAAGTCTTTCTTTTGCTGTATCTTTTGATTTTCCTTCTTTTTCTTCTGTTTTTCCTAATTTCTTAAAGAAACTGATTACTTTTTCGAACATATTTTTTCCTCCAATGGTTTTATTTTGCCATTGCTATCTTTTATGTCAGGAGACCTAACTTTTTGTGATATTTCAGCAATGATGAATTTTTATTTTCTTTTAAATATACTTTTTATTTTTGCAAAAAAGCCTTTTTCTCTTCCAGGTACACTTACTTCTATATTTTCTCCTAATATTCTTCTTGCGATTTCCATATAAGATTTCCCAGAAGGTGCTTTTCTATTTTGTACAACTGGTTCCCCTTTATTGGTTTGTGTAATAATATATTCGTCATCTGGTATTACCCCAATTAGTTCGATAGAAAGTAAATCTACAATATCATCTACATCCATCATTTCTCCTTTTTTTACCATTTGTGGTCTTAGTCTGTTGACAACTAATTCTGGATTTTTTATTTCAGATGATTCTAGTAATCCAATAATTCTATCTGCATCTCTTATAGCAGATATCTCAGCTGTTGTAACAACAATTGCTCTATCTGCTCCTGCAATTGCATTTTTAAATCCTTGTTCAATTCCAGCAGGACAGTCAATTAAAATATAGTCAAATTCTTCTTTTAGTTTTTTGGTTAATTCTCTCATTTGTTCTTCATTTACGGCACTTTTATCTCTTGTTTGGGCAGCTGGCAATAAGAAAAGTTCTGGAAAACGCTTGTCCTTGATTAGTGCTTGTCTTAATTTGCATTTTTCTTCCACAACATCTACAATGTCGTATACAATTCTATTCTCTAGCCCCATAACAACATCAAGATTTCTTAATCCAATGTCGGTATCTACTAATACAACTTTTTTGTTTAGTATGGCAAGAGCTGAACCTAAGTTTGCCGTTGTAGTTGTTTTTCCTACTCCACCTTTCCCAGATGTAATAACAATTACTTCTCCCATAAGTACCTCCTATTTTTACGACATGAAAAAATATCTGTATGATTTCACAATACAGATATTTTAACTTGTTTTTAGCCAAATGTCAATGCTATTTTGGAATTTTGAAATATGTTCTTAGCAATTCCTCTCTTTGGCTCTTTTATAAATAAAACGTAGTATAAGTTGTTACCATTGGCTTTTTAATTTTTCTATTAGTACCTATTCAAGTACCATGGACCATTTAAGTCGCAATATAACCTTTTCACGTACCACTAATAAGTGGTAAATAATGAATAATATTTAGCATAGGTGTCAGTACCATCGCTGATCCGTAATATTAAACTATACCATGAATAAGTTATCCAGGCAACATGTTAAACTTTTAGGTATGTTCGTAAACTTCAAGGTTCATTTTACATTACATATAAACTGTAGAACGAGAAGAGAATCTAAAATTTGCTTCATCTACACGAGATGATGAATTGGCACGGCTATTAGCTGGACTATATTCCTCAGTATTTGTTAGGTTAAAGTATGAACCTCTGCATATTCGGTTATCATTATATACTGCCTCTAGTGTATATTCCCAAAAATTCCCCTCAAGATCATATATGTTTTTCATTTTATCCAACTCATTTTCCCCCGACAATGCTGCTCTAGTTGTTAAGTCCCTATCTGAGTGCCCTGTTTGCACTTCTTCCGGTAATAAAAATTTCATTACTTGATCATACTGGCATCCCCATATCATTTGTTGATTATTATCTAAATCTCTTAATGTTTTATATAATCCATACCATGTATTTGCAGCTGAATAATTATTTCCATCTGTATTACTAGCTGTTAAAACTCTCTGTTTTTTCTTGCTATCTCCATTTTCCCCAACCTCATATCTGCTAATATAAAATCCTCCATTTCTTGCAACACTAGTTGCCATTTCTGTAAAATCGCTTTTTAATTGTGTTAAAAAATCTTCCGCTGTACTCCCTGCTGGCATTCCAGCAATTTCTAAGTTGTTACTATCTCCATCATAGTCTGTTCCTCTATTTCCAGTTACAACGGCAGGTTCACGATAACTCGAATTAACTTCATATGTTTGATTTCTTCTATGAAAATTCGTAAGAGAAGTCTTATAATTAATGCCTCCTTTTACGTATATAGTTTCTCTTGTAACATACAATCTTCCTACTAAGTCAGTTGCAGTTTGTGTGTGGTCTGGATTTTCGCATTTTAATATCTCCGTTTGTTCATTATATACTAGATTACACACACTTTCTTCATTATTACTACTACACATTACCATACTATTAATGTCCTCTACTGGTATCCATACATATTGATTTACAGTTTCTTGAAGATTGGTCGTTTGTCCGTTTATTGTAATTGTTTGATTTTCCCAATCTACTATTGCCTCTTCTGGAATTTCGTAAACAACTAGTCCATCTTCTATTGTATTCTCTCCCTGTATTTCTGATACTACAAAGCCATCTAATAATGGTTTTACTATTTTTTTATATTCATTTTCTCTATTATATGTATACCTTTCCCCATTTAATTCTGTTACTCTAATTTCTAAAAAATTACCTTCAAATCTTCCAGTAATCAGTCCATCTTCTATTTGATTACCAATGGGATACCAGCTTTCTGTAAGACCCATTTCTTCTTCTGAAAATTCCAAATTGTTTTTTAATACATACGTAGCATCTTTTGAAAAGGTATATATTTTCCCATTTTCCTCATTAATCCTTATTTTTTCTTCTGACCCTATTTTTAGCAATTGTTCTGCTGTATAAATAGGAACTACTTCACCTCCAAAATAGCTATTATAAACGGTATTCGCATCTTCTTGATAAGATTCTTGAATTTGTCCTGTAATTTGTTTTTCTAGCCTTGTTCTATTAGATGCTACCACAAACAAACTAATTAATGCCATTACAAAAAACATCATGGCAAGTAACACAAATAATGTAATTGCTCCTCTTTCTTTTTTCATCTGTTACACCTCTTATATTTTAATTTTTCGTAATTCTTCGAAGGACGGGCGATTAAAATCGCCCCTACAATTTTCATAAATTATTTTACGTTATATTTTAATCTCTTTCCTTTATTTTTATTATATCGAATTCCGTACTTTAATGCAATAGGTTTCTTTTGAAAATATAATGTTTTTGGTCGGTCTTGACCGACCCAAAAAACTAAGCTTCCCTCAACAAATTATTTACTATTTATTTTTTATTATTCACTCATTTCTTCTACAACCTTTGTTATCTTTGTGTTTTAAGAATGCAATTCTTTCTTCTCTTAATTTTTCTTTCATTTTTATACCATCCATTAGACCATATTTTTGTATGATATATTCTCCATTTATGGTACTAAGGCATTCTTTTCCTATCTCATCAAAATCTACTGTCCCTTTTCCATCTGCTTCTACAATGATCTTCATTCCGTTCTAATCCCAAAGGGCTTTTTGCTACCCTTTCTATAAAATCTACTTGTTTACTCGGTTTCATTTGATGAAAAATTCCTCCTATCATATGCTCCTTAGTTGCAGTTATTCCACATTTTTCCCATTTATTTGGCAATCCTAAATGTCTACACATATTTTTTATAGGAATAATTCCTTTTTTGTCATGCCCATAATGATGAGGATATTCCTCTTTCGGAGTTTCTCCTTTTCCTAGGTCATGCACTAGTGCCGCAAAACGAATTTCTTCTTTTTCTGTTACTTGTGCTACTCGATCTAGTACTTCCATAGAATGAACAAAGGCGTCTCCTTCTGGGTGATATTGTTTTGGTTGTTCTGCTCCTATTAATCTTTCTATCTCTTTAAAATGCGTATATAGTACATCAGCCTGTTTTAAGGTAATAAAAAATAAAGATGGGCTTATTCCCTTTAGTGCCTTTTTTAGCTCTTCATAAATACGTTCTTTTGATATTGTTTTTAGTTCTGGTTCGATTTGTTTCATCATTTTTAATGTTTGCATCTCAACCTTAAATTGTAAAGTAGAGGCAAAACGTGCTACTCTATAAACTCTTAAAGGGTCTTCTTGAAATGCTTTTGTAGTAGCTCTTATTATCTTTTTCTGGATATCTTCTCTTCCGCCAAATGGGTCTTTATATTCTCCTGTTAAAACATCTTTTGCAATCGCATTTATGGTAATGTCTCTTCTTTTTAGGTCTTCTTCTATCGTAATATCACTGGCTGTTTCTATCTTAAATGCCTGATGTCCTTCTCCTGTTTTTATTTCCTTTCTTGCTAGTGCAAATTCCTTTTCTTCTAGATCATATACTCCAAAACTTTTTCCTCTTTTTATCGCTTGTGGAAATAATTCTTGAAATTCTTTTTCTTCTATTCCCACTACACAGTAATCTTCATCATGATTTTCCCTACCTAGTAAATGATCTCTTACCGCTCCTCCAACTAAATATAATCTGCCACCATTTTTTTCTATTTTTTTTGCTATTTCTATTATTTTCATTTTTATCCTTTCAAATCATTTTTTCGTATTATACCAAAATAATTATTAAATACTAATATAATATTTCAGAAAAAAATTAAAATTTGCAGAGTCAGTGTAGGGGCGATTTTAATCGCCCGATTAAAATATTTATCGTTTTCCCATTTTGCTATATTGTTTCTTATATATTCTTTTATTTCTATATATTCTTTTTCGTTTCTTATAATATGTTCATAAAATGATTTTTGCCAAATTAAGCAACCTATTTCTCTACTAATATTTGCTTTAAAATGTTTGATAATTTTTGAAATTGTTGCATTACTTTTATATTGTATTGAAATCAACATATGGACATGGTTAGGCATTATTATATATTCGTCTACTAATACATTTTTATATATTTCTTCTATTCCATATATGTTTTGCTTTACAATAATTCCTTTTTTGGTTAATTTTATATTATTTTCTAATATTTTTCCGAATATTTCTAGTCTATCTTTTACACATATTGTAATAAAATACATATTTTCTTTTGAATAATCATAATCATTCAATCTTATCTTTTTTCTTGTGGGCAAATTTTTTTTCATATTTTGTTCCTTTCTGCCCCTTATCTATTTTACTCCCATTAATATTTTTTTACAACATTTTTTTATAGCGGGCGATTAAAATCGCCCCTACATTTTTTTGCAATTCCTTTAAGTCACGGAATATCA
>CALXQB010000052.1 GCA_944390445.1 uncultured Clostridia bacterium
ATGGATAGTTCCGATTTATCTTCCTTTTTATTAAATTATATCGTGTGTGTGTGTGTGTGTGTGTGTGTTACTCTCCCAAGGTTTTCCGCTTTTATTCATTTCCTTCATTTCTCCTTTTGTTTCTTTTCTTAATTAAGATAATACATTAACAATTTTCCCTTGTCAAGACTTTTTATTCTTTTGGCAAGATATTCCATGTTCAATGTTTTTTGTTTCTTTTGAACATTTACATTTCTATATGCTAAGTTTTTCATTTTTATTTTTATCTTATATACTTTACTCTCCCTTTGTAAGAACTTTTTTAAAAACTGGTAATTTAATTTTACTATTTATAGTGGATTTTACGATTTCCTTTTCCACAGTAAATACCCATACACAGAATTAATAAAATAAATTGTCCACATTAAGAAAACGGGTAAATTACTAATATCTTTAAATGTTAACACTGCCCATAGAATCGTGTTTACTAAATTAGCAACCATCCATACACTCCATTGCTCTATATATTTATTAGACATTAAATATATTCCAATATATCCAAGGACACTTGTTATGCTATCTAATAATACCTGATTTCCCCCAAGTTTTTTTAAGACAACTGCACTTATTATAATAATTATAGTCGAAATTCCTATTAAAAGAATTCGATTTCTTTTTGAAATGACTCTGATTCCATTGTTTTCTTTTTTACTTGCTTTTCCCCATACAAAAAAGCCATAAATTAGCATTGGTAAACTATATATCATATTATAAATAACACCACTATAAATTTTTTGCTTCCATAATACAATGCCATAAGTAAATACATTTACTGCCCCTAGCAAAAAAGCAATTCTTTTTTCTTTTGCAATTAATAAAACATAAGCAATTCCAAAAGTGGATGCTATAATAGAAAGTAGACTGCTTTTTTGATAAATTCCCCCTATTAAAACGATTAGTATAGATATTACAAAATAAATAAGCCAACCTACAGTTATAGGAGGATTCTTTATCTTTTGCTTTTCTTGTAACATACATTATTCTCCTTTTTGTTGAATGATTTGATTCGCTATTTCAGCAAATTGTTCAATGGTTAGTTCTTCTCCCCTTACCTTCTCATCTAATTGTAATTTCTCCAATATTTGCTTTATCTGTTGTTTATTTTCAAAAAAAGGAGATTTCGATAAAGCATTTTGCAATGTTTTTCTTCTTTGCATAAAGGCTACTTTAATTAATTGAAATAGTAATTTCTCATCCTTTACTTTTACCACGGGTTCTTTCCTTAGAATTAATTGGATTACTTCTGATGTTACTTCTGGCTCTGGTAAAAATGAAGAATTTGGCACTTCTTTTATTCTTTTTGCTTGCGCATAATAATACACAGAATAAGTAATTGCTCCCGAGTCTTTTTCACCTGGAATACAAGTTAACCTTTCTGCTACTTCTTTTTGAATCATGATAGTAATAGATTCTATCTCTAATCTTTCCTCTAACAACTTCATAACAATAGGAGTAGTAATATAATATGGTAAATTTGCCACAATTTTGACAACTCGTTTTTCTTTTTTTTGCTCTTCTATTAATTCTTTTAAATCTACTTTTAGAATATCTTGATTTATTAGTGTCACTTCTTCTGAAAATCTATCTTTTAAAATAGAAATCATTTTAGAATCTAATTCAATACAAATTACTTTTCCTGCTTTTTTTACTAATTCTTTTGTAAGAGTTCCTAGTCCTGGTCCTATTTCTATAACACAATCTTCTTTTTTTATTTCTGCTGATTCTATAATCGTATTTATGGTATCTTCGTCAATCAAAAAGTTTTGACCTAAATTTTTATTTGCTCTAATACCATATTTTTTCATAATACTTTTAGTTTCTTCTATTACATTTTCCATAAACTTCCTCTTTACTATCAAATTCTATTTCAAAATTATATCATGTCAAACCTAAATTTTCTATCCTTTTTGTGACATTTCTATGAATTTTATTGCTTTTTTATTGTTAATCATATAAAATGGATTTGGTGATTTTTAGAATGCGAAAGAATAAAAAAATAAACAAACCAGAGAAATTTTATGTAAAAGCACTTTCAAAGAAAAATGGCATTTTATTTCTTGTTGTTTTACTTATTTTCATACTTTTAACAGGAAGATTAGGTTATATTCAATTTGTTAAAGGTGCTGAATATAAAAGAGCCGCCTATATGAATCAAACCATTAATAAAATTATAAGTCCGAAAAGAGGAATTATCTATGATTCTACTGGAAAGGTTTTGGCTACGAGTGCGGATGTAGATACTATTACCATCAATCCTGGTAGTATTACATATAAAGATGGAAAAGATGTAGAACCAGAAAAATTGGCAAATGCTTTTGTTGATATCTTTGGTTTAGATTATCAAACCGTTTTAGATAAAATAAATTCATCCTCTAGTGTAGAAACGATTGTAAGAAAAGTAGAACAAGATAAGGTTTCTTTATTAGAAACTTGGCTAGACGAAAATAATGTTACTTCTGGTGTTAACATAGATGATGATGTAAAAAGATATTATCCTCACGGCACTTTGGCCAGCCAATTAATTGGATTTTGTGGAGATGATAATACTGGTCTAGAAGGATTAGAAAATGAATGGGACGATGTTTTAACAGGAACTCCGGGGAAAATTATCACTTCTTCTAATGTAATTAGAGAAGAAATTCCTGATGAAAATCAAACATATATTGCTCCGGAAAATGGAAATAATTTAGTGCTTTCTATTGATGTGCGTATTCAATCTATCCTTGAAAAATATTTAGAGCAAGCTGTTATTGAAAATGAGTGTACTCGTGGTGGAAATGCCATTGCCATGAACCCTAATACAGGTGATATTTTAGGTATGGCAACTTATCCTTATTATGATTTAAATACACCTTTTAAGCCGGCGACAGAAGATTTAAAAGAAATTTGGGATACACTTTCTTCTAGTGAGCAAACCGAACAAATGCAGTCTTTATGGCGTAACCGTGCTGTAACAGATGGCTATGAACCTGGTTCTACTTTTAAATTAATTACTTCTTCTATTGCTTTAGAAGAAAATCTTGTAGAACCTGATACTGAAAAAGATTTCATATGTACAGGTTCAGAAACCGTTTATGATTATGAAATTGAATGCTGGAGATCATACAATCCTCATGGTGAACAAAGTTTAAGAGACGCACTTGAAAATTCCTGTAACCCTGCCTTTATTCAATTAGCTAATCGTATTGGTCCAAAACTTTTCTTTAAATACTTTGATGCCTATGGTCTTTTAGACCGTACTGGTGTTGCTCTTCCTGGTGAAACCTCTGGTTATTTCTTTGAAGGAGGAGAAGAAGGAATTGGCGCTGTCGAATTAGCAACCATGTCTTTTGGCCAAAGATTTTTAATTAGTCCTTTGCAAATGCTAACCGCAGTATGTGCCATTGCTAATGATGGAGTTTTAATGCAACCAAGAATTGTAAAACAAATTATTAATGCAGACAATGGATCAGTTACCAATATAGAGCCTAAGGAAGTAAGACAGGTAATTTCCAAAGAAACAGCAGAAACCATGCAGGATTTAATGAAATCTGTTACACAAGATGGTACTGGTAGAAATGCCAAAGTAGCAGGATATTCTATAGGAGGTAAAACAGGTACTTCTGAGCCTTCACCTGGAAGAGAAGAAGATGGCTATACATCTTCTTATGTAGCAATTGCTCCTACTTCCAATGCACAAATTGCACTTCTTGTTATTTTATATGACGCACAAGGAGAAAATGGACACCAAGGTGGTACTATTGTTGGACCAGTAGTTGCACAAATTTTATCTGAATTATTACCTTATTTAGGAATTGCCTCTACAGAAGAAGCTGAGGAAGAAAATACAGATGCCATCGTTTTACCAGACTTAACAAATAAAACAGTAGCAGAAGCCAAAAGAATACTAGAGGGACAAAATTTAGATGCAGAAATTACTATAGAAGGAAATGAAAATGAATCTGTTGTTGTAAATCAAGTTCCAAAACCGGGTGTTTCATTAGAAGAAGGCGGTATTGTTTATTTGTATACGGCAGAGAATACTGTTAGTGTATCAACAACCGTTCCAGACTTAAAAGGAATGTCTTTGTCACAAGCGAAAAACGCCTTAAAAGCTCAAAATTTAAACATTAATTATACAGGATCAGGTGTGGTTATTAGTCAAGATGAAGTTGCTGGTAGTCAAATTGAATCAGGTAGTATCATTAATGTTATTTTACAAGAAGAAGGTGTAGATACATATTAATTTTATTAACTTCTGGTATTATTTTAAATTACCAGAATAGAAAGGGGAAAATATGATAAATGTAGTTTTAGGTACCTTTTTTGGAGATGAGGGGAAAGGAAAAGTAATTGACTATCTTTCTCAACAATCTACTATGGCAATTCGTTGTACTGGCGGTAATAATGCCGGGCATACAATAAAGGTAAATGGTAAAAAATTTGCATTCCATTTAATTCCTTCTGGAATATTAAATCCAAATGCAAAAGCAGTTATTGCTAATGGAGTAGTAATTGATCCTAAAGTATTAGTTCAAGAAATTACACAATTAAAAGAAGCTGGTTTTTCAGTTAATAATTTGTATATAAGTGATAAAGCACATGTTATTATGCCATATCATATTTTATTAGATAAAATTTTAGAAGAAAGACGTGGCACAGAAAAACTTGGCACAACCGCATGTGGTATAGGGCCTGCATATTGCGATAAATACGAGAGGTCTGGTATTAGAATGGAAGATTTTATAGGAGACCATTTCTCCAAAATTGCTTTACGCAATATAGAAAATAAAAATGTTATTTTAGAGGCTTTCGGACATGAAAAATTAGATGCCAATGCCATTATTCAAGAATATTCAGAGTATGCTAATATACTAAAACCATATGTGACTGATACCTTTTCATTAATTCATGATGCATTAGAAAAAGATGAAAAGATACTTTGTGAAGGTGCTCAAGCTACTCTTTTAGATATTGACCATGGCACTTATCCATATGTTACCTCTTCTAATCCTACAATCGGTGGAATTTGTGCTGGTACTGGAGTTGGAGCAAAAGATATTGGACAAGTGATTGGTGTATTAAAAGCTTACTCTTCCCGTGTAGGAGCAGGTCCTTATCCAACTGAACAAGACAATGAAATTGGAGATAAACTAAGAGAATTAGGACATGAATATGGTTCTACCACAGGAAGGCCAAGAAGATGTGGCTGGCTAGATTTAGTTGCATTAAAATATGCAGTTAGAATAAATGGTTTAACAGGTCTTGCTATCAACCATTTAGATACCATTGGAAAATTAGACAGAATTAAACTATGTGTTGGATATCAGCATGGTCAAGATATCACAACAAATTATTCTACGAATCTAAAGTTCTTAAATGATTGTCTTCCAGTTTACGAAGAATTTGAGGGAAATTTCGGCGATATTAGTGGGATGAAACAAATTATGGAATTGCCAATTCAAGCTCAAAGATATTTAAAACGTATTGAAGAATTTGTAGGTGTTCCTGTTCGTTTTGTAGGAACTGGACCTGAAAGAGAAAATATGATTGTAAGAGGTTAAAAATAGATTTTATATCATCATAGCATAACAAAAATAAGCGCTATATCGTTATATTGCAAAATAAAAGCTCGAACATGCCTAGCTAGCTCACGGATTCCTTCTAATGTCATTAACTTAAATGAAGTATTTTTTCTATTTTAATTTCAACCATATATACCTATATTTTGAGCAAAAGCTCGAACAGCCTGCTGCTTCCGGATTACCCCTTGAACCTTGAGAGTTTTGCGGATAAAATATAGGTATATATGGTTGATTCCATAATTTAAGTTAATGACATTAGATTACTTCTTTAAGCTTTTAGCGTTTTATTGAAAAATATTACGATATAGCACTTATTATTACACATATTTTTGCATTTTTAAAATTTGTCTACCTTTTCTAGTATTTCCTTCTATTTCGATAAAATCAAATTTTCCTTTTCCTCTTATCGTAATCGTATCTCCTGGTTTAATTAATTTTGCATTTTTCAAGATGTTTTCTGAATTAATAAAAACACGTCCGTGATAAAATGGCTTCATTTGCTTTTGTCCTTGAACTTCTGATTAATTCTGATACAATACAATCTAATCTTAATGATGGTACCATTATGGTAAAGTCTTCTTTCTTATTCTCACTCTCTTTTAAATCCTCTAGCTCCAAAATTTCAATTTCAGATTTGCTAAAACGTGTTAGTTCACTTAATCCTTGTTTTAAATATTCTGCTGCTTCTTTTAGTACAACAATGTCTGCACCCTCTTCTCTTACTAAGATATCTCCTATCTTCTCTCTTTTCATTCCTAATTTCATAACAGCACCTAGATAATTTTTATGCTGATATTTTCCCTTTAGATCATTTGGAAGTTTAATGCGAATGATTTTAAAAATATCTGTATAAGTATTTTCAATTATGTTTTGTTCTAATTTATCTGGATATAAAATTAAAACCGTTCTTTCCGCCCCATCATATCCGCCATAGAAAATACTTTTTATGTGATCTACTAACTTTTCTGCTATACTTCTTTGATACAAATCTAAAAAATCTGTATGGGTTATTTTATTTTTTGTTTTGCACATTTCTATTTTATCCCATATTTTTGAAATGATTAATTTGTCTTCTTCTTTTGGATATTTTTTACTTAATTCTTCTTTATCCATTTGCTTTTTCCTTTCTTTTTTGCATATGATAAGCAATCCTTGCTGCCAGTTTATCTGAACCGAATCTAGTTAATTGTTTTACTGCTTTTATTTTGAAACTAGGAATAATCACTAATTTTTTTTGAAACATTTTATCAATAGCATATTTTGCAACATATTCACTACTTAATGCTTTTACTGCAAATTTAACATTGGCAACTCTATTAAACTCTGTATTTATCGGTCCTGGGCATAAAACACTAATTGAAATATTCGAATTTCTTTTTTCTAATTCAATACGAATCGCCTCTGTTAGTCTTACAATATAGGACTTTGTAGCATAATATGTTGCCATTAATGGTCCTGGCATAAATCCTGCTATTGATGCCACATTTAGAATATATCCCTTATTTTTCTTTTCCATTTCTTTTAAAAATAATTTTGTTAGGACGTGAACTGCAACAATATTTGTTTCGATCATTTGAATTTCTGTTTCCAACTCCGTTTTCGTAAATTCCCCAAAGGCACCAAATCCCGCATTGTTAATTACGATATCTACATCTTTTGCTTGCTCGAAAATCATTTTACAATTTTCTATTTTACTAACATCCATTGGCAAAATCTGTACATTGGTTTTTAATTCTTTTTGGAAATCTAATAATTTTTGTTCTGTTCTTGCTACTAACACTAAATCATACCCTAATTGGCTTAAATATCTTGCCATATCTTTTCCAATTCCAGAAGATGCTCCTGTAACTAAAGCTTTCATTTTCTTTCCTTTCTATTTTTTATATGCTTTTTTCGTAATTTCACCGAAGAACGAGCGATTAAAATCACCCCTACATTTCTCATAAATTACTTCGCACTATCTTTTTTAAAATATTGTTCTTTTATTTCATTGCATTTTTCTATTAAGTATTTTTCATCTATTCCTTTCAATTCACGATTTTGCATAATAATTTTTCCATCTACAATCGTAGTATCAACATCTTGTCCAGTTGCAGAATATACTAAACAAGAATAAATGTCATGAATTGGTTGCAAATGTGGCTTTTGTAGATTTATTAAAATAATATCTGCTTTTTTACCAACTTCTAGAGTTCCAATTTCTTTTTCTAATCCTAAAACTTTAGCTCCTTCTATTGTTGCCATTTCTAAAATTTCTTTTGCCTGTATACAAGATGCTTTTTTATGTAATACTTTTTGCATGTAACTTGCAACTTTCATTTCTTCAAACATATCTAATGTATTGGTACTTCCACTTCCATCTGTTCCCAATCCTACTGTTAGTCCTAATTTTCTATATTTTACAATATCAGCAATTCCTGAGGCTAGCTTCAAATTACTAATTGGATTATGTGAAATTCCTACATTCTTGTCCTTTAATATTTCTAAATCTGTTTCTGATAAATGAACTCCATGTGCTAAAACACAGTGTCTTGAAAATAATCCTAAATCATTTAAATACTGTGTTGGTGATTTTCCATACTCTTTTTGTATATCTTCATTTTCTTTTTCGGTTTCGGACAAATGAATTTGTATATCTACATTACATTCTTTAGCTAAGTCAATCCCTTTTTTTATTACATCTGGAGGACAAGTATATGGAGCATGTAATGCAACATTTACTTTAATTCTTCCCTCTTCTCTATTATGATATTCTTCATATAATTTTTTTGCCTCATATATCCTTTTATCCGCTTCTTCTCCATTAGAAATAATGGTTCTCCCTATAACACCTCTAATTCCTGTTTCTATCATTGCATTTGCAACATCTTCCATAAAAAAATACATATCATTAAATGTAGTAGTACCACTTTTTAGCATTTCTATACAACCAAGTTTAGAAGAATAATAAATATCTTCTGCTTTCAATTTATCTTCTACTGGCCATATTGCTTTTTGAAGCCAGTCTTGTAATTCCAAATCATCAGAATAACCTCTAAAAATTGACATACCCACATGATTATGACAATTGATAAGTCCTGGCATAACTGCTCGATTGGATGCATCAATCGTTTCATCCGCTTCTTCTGTTATATTTTTCGCTATTTGTATGATTTTATCGTTTTCAATTAAAATATCTTTTCTTTCTGGCACTCCCACCATGTCTAAAACAATACCATTTTTTATTTTTATTTTCATTATTTTACCTCTATTAAATCATATTCCTTATTTCCAATCCCTATTTTTACACCATGTTCGATTGCAACTTCCCAATTTGTTTCTGGGTGATTGATTGTAATATTATCTTTTCCTTCTACATGTTTTTCAATATGTTCTCCTAAATTACTATTTTTAAACGCCTCTTGTTTATTTACAGCTTCACTACATGCTAAATCCAATGCAACTGGATCAAAGGAGGCAAACATACCTACATCTGGTACAATCGGAGTATCATTCTCACTATGGCAATCACAATTTGGTGAAACATCCATAACAAGATTAATATGGAAGTTTGGTCTATCTTTTATAACTGCCAAAGTATATTCTGCAATTTTTTTATTTAAAATATCATTAGATTCATCACTTGCTGGATTGATAGCATCAAAATTGCAAACACCAATACATCTTCCACAACCCACACATTTAGTATGGTCAATTACAGCTTTTCCTGCTTCATTAAAAGAAATTGCTCCATGAGCACATTGTTTTTCGCATTTTCTACATCCTACACATTTATTAAAATTGTTAATTGGTTTTCCATTACTATGCATTTCCATTTTCCCAGCTCTAGAGCCACAACCCATACCTAAATTTTTCAATGCGCCACCAAATCCAGTACTTTCATGTCCTTTAAAATGATTTAAAGAAATAATAATATCAGCATCCATAATTGCTCTACCAATTTTAGCCTGTTTTACATACTCTCCATCTATTTCAACTAATTCCTCATCTGTTCCCTTTAGACCATCTGCAATAATAACATGACATCCTGTTGAAAATGGTGAAAATCCATTTTCATAAGCAGCTTCCATATGATCTAATGCGTTCTTTCTTCTCCCTACATACAAGGTATTACAGTCTGTAAGAAATGGTTTGCCACCTAATTCTTTTACTAAATCTGCAATTGCTTTTGCATAATTTGGTCTTAAATAAGATAAATTACCTGGTTCTCCAAAATGAATTTTTATTGCCACAAATTTTTTATGGAAATCAATATTTTCAATTCCCGCTTCTTTTACTAATTTTACTAATTTTTGCAACAAGTTCACTCCTGGTCTTGCTCTTAAATTTGTATAATATACTTTAGATTTTTCCATGATATCCCTCCTGTTTTTTTGCATTTTATCACATTTTTGTAAAGAAAACAATTCCTTTATTTGGTATATTTTTCTCTAAAATTGCATATAGTATAATATGTAATTTACAATTCCACCACACTTTTTTCATAAAGTTTCGTCAAAGTCTTGACAATACAGTATAAAAAGAGTATACTAAAAAAGTAGCTAATCACATCGCGGGGTGGAGCAGTTGGCAGCTCGTTGGGCTCATAACCCAAAGGTCGTAAGTTCGAGTCTTACCCCCGCA
>CALXQB010000053.1 GCA_944390445.1 uncultured Clostridia bacterium
AGATTAGAAAAATGGGAATTAATATTCCCATTAGTACTATTATGGAAAATCCTCCCATAGCTTTCCCTCCATAAATTCTTCTGTTTTAAGTAATTTCTTCGAAGAACGAGCGATTAAAATTGCCCTTACATTCTTTCATAAATTACTTTACACTATCATTCATTCATTTTATTAAATCATACATATTTCCGAAACGATAACCTTGTTCCGTTAAATAATTGATCACATCTTGCAAAACTTCATATGTTAGTATTTTATCACTAGCATCATGCATTAAAATAACAACAGAATTTTTGCCTTCTACAGTTTCTTGCAATCTTTGTAACATTGCTTCTTTTGTCTTTTTCCCTTCTGAATCCCCTGTTAGGGCATTCCAGTCCAAGTAGGTTATTCCATTTGTTTTTAATAATTCAATAGATTGTTGAATCACATCTTCATAAGCACTTCCTCTTGATCCTCCTGGGAAACGTAATAAATGTGATTGATATTCTGGCTCTCCTATCGCCACTCGTATTGCATCATTGGTTTGTGTATATTCAGCTAATATACTTTCTGGTGATGCATAAATTTGTTTATATACATGGGAATAACCATGGTTTGCAATATAATGTCCTTCGTCATAGGCTCTTTTTACCAATTCTGGTGAAAGTTCTACTCTACTTCCTAATACAAAAAATGTAGCTTTAATATTATTATTTTTTAGCACATCTAATATTAAAGGAGTTACACTTTCAGATGGTCCATCGTCAAAAGTTAGGTAAGCTACCTTTTCTTCTGAGCAATAAATATTAGAAATATTTTGCATCCCTGTTTCTGTTAAAATTGGCAAATTCTTTTCTTCTTCCGTTGGCGTTTGTTCAGATATTGAATTTGTTGTGTTCATTGCTATTGCATTTTCATCTTGTTTTTGTGATTCTTTTGCAATTTCTCCTTTATTTTTAATTGTAATAGGAATTAAGACGCATAGTGCAATTAAAATTAAAATAATGATGGTTATGACAACGTATATGGAATAATTTTTTGGTTGTTTATATGCCTCAATTAGCTGTATCTTCATTTTTCTCACCTATTAGATATTATATATCAAACTTTACCATTTTTTCAAGAAAAAAGACATTTTTTTTAATGTCTTTTTCCTTCTTATTATTCATTTTTCGTTCCATTTATTTTTAATAGCTTAAACAATTCCACAATCACAATTGGACTAAATACTAATAATATAACCTCTAAGATATTTTCTGCTGGCAATAAAACAATGCCAAATAGTTCTCTTAGTGGTGGAATAAATAAAATAACAAACATTAAAGCTGCAGAAACAAGTGTTGCTAGTATTAGTTTAGAATTATTAAATATTCCTGTTTTGAAAATAGATTCTTTATTATTTCTTACATTATATACATGTACTAATTGTGATAAAGCTAATACACAAAATGCCATTGTCTGGCCTGTTTGTATTTTAGATGCATCTGTATCTCCTCCTGTTGCTAATCCAATCATAAATGCAACTAATGTAATTACTCCTACCATAACACCTTGATAAATAATTCTGTATGTCATACCTTTTGTAAAAATACCCTTACCTGGTTTTAATGGCTTTCTTTCCATGATACCATGAACTGCAGGGTCTACTGCCAATGCAAGAGCTGGAAGTGAATCTGTCACTAAGTTAATCCATAAAATATGAATTGGAAGTAAAGGTTCTAAGCCACTAATATCCGTGATGCCAAACCAAGTTGCAATTTGTGGTGTCAATAAAATAGCAATGAATAATGTAATAATTTCTCCAACATTACTAGAAAGTAAGAAATGAATTGCTTTTAAAATATTATCATAAATTCTTCTTCCTTCTTCTACTGCAGATACCACAGTACTAAAGTTGTCATCTGTTAAAATTACATCTGCAGCTTCTTTTGCTACATCTGTTCCCACAATTCCCATAGCACAACCAATATTAGCTGTTTTTAGTGCTGGTGCATCATTTACTCCATCACCTGTCATTGCTACAATTTCCCCGTTCTTCTGCCATGCTTTTACAATTCTTACTTTATGTTCAGGAGTAACTCTTGCATATACTGCATATTGTCTAATATTTTTCTCTAACTCCTCTTGTGACATTTGTTCTAATTCTAATCCAGTAATTGCCTCATTCTCGTTTTCTAGGATTCCCAAGTCTTTTGCAATTGCAGTAGCAGTGATTTTATGGTCACCGGTAATCATAACTGCTTTTATACCTGCCGTCTTGCATTTTGCCACTGCTTCTTTTGCTTCTGGTCTTGGAGGATCTATCATTCCTACCATACCTACAAAGATTAAGTCAGATTCCATCGTTTTCATTTCTTCTTTTGATGGTTTATGGTCTAGCTCCTTATATCCAAAAGCTAATACTCTTAAAGCGTTTTTTGCCATTTCTTCGTTATTTTTATCAATCGTTTCTCTATATTGTTCTAAGTCCTCTTTAATTTGTCCATCTATCACATATGCTTTACATCTTCTTAATAGTTCATCTACTGCACCTTTTGTGTAAACCATATATTTATTTTCTACTTTATTTACAGTTGTCATTAATTTTCTATCAGAATCAAATGGAATTTCATCTACTCTTGGCATTTCGTCATAAATAGAAGTTTGATAGTCTAATTTAAATCCAAAATCTACTAATGCTGTTTCTGTTGGGTCTCCTGTTAATTTTTTATCTTCAGATATTTTAGTATCATTGCATAGCATACTGTTGTATACCAAATTTTTTAAATCTTCTGATTCTTTGTTTAGTTCCTCTATATTTTGTAATTTTGAGTCAAAAAATACCTTTTCTACTGTCATTTTATTTTGTGTTAATGTTCCTGTTTTATCAGAACAAATAACTGTAGCACTTCCAAGAGTTTCAACTGCTGGTAGTTTTTTTATGATGGCATTTCTTTTTACCATTTTCTGAACACCAATTGCTAAAACAATAGTAGATACAGCTGGTAATCCCTCTGGAATAGCAGCAACCGCTAAACTTACTGCTGTCATAAACATATGAATTGGTTCTTTTCCATGTACTAAAGTTCCAACCACAAAAATAAATGCACAAATTGCCAAAGCCGCAATTCCTAATGTTTTTCCTAATTTATTTAATTTTACTTGAAGTGGTGTTTCTGTTTTATCAGTTGAGCTAATAATTTCTGCTATTTTTCCTACTTCTGTATCCATTCCTGTTGCTGTTACAATTCCTTTTCCTCTACCATAGGTAATTAAGCTAGAAGAAAATGCCATGTTTATTCTATCTCCTAAACTTACTTCTTCCCCTTCAATGATAGAAGTATCTTTTTCTACTGGAACAGATTCTCCTGTTAAAGCTGATTCTTGTACTTTTAAGTTTACAGCTTCTATTAATCTTAAGTCTGCCGGAATATAGTCCCCTGTTTCTAATACCACAATATCTCCTGGTACTAGCTCTCTAGAAGGAATGACATTTAATTTTCCGTTTCTTATTACTTTTGCTACATGGCTACTTAATTTTTGTAAGGCCTCTAGAGATTTTTCAGCTTTATTTTCTTGAATCACTCCAATAATAGCATTTACAATTACCACCAATAAAATAATAATGGTATCTGTAATGCCTTCTCCTTCTGCCACGCCAACAAAGCCTGATACAATCGCTGAAATAATTAAAACAATAATCATAAAGTCTTTAAATTGTTCTAAGAACTTTATAAACAAGCTTTTCTTCTTCTGTTCTTTTAATTCATTATAGCCAAATTCTTCTACTTTTTGTTTTACTTGTTCTTCACTTAGCCCCTTTTCTAAGTCAGTTTTTAATTCTTGCTTTGTTTCTTCAATTGACATGTGAAACCAATTTTTTGCCAATGAAAACACTCCCTTCTTATGTATAACAAAAAACTTTTAAAGAAAACAAAGTATTTTGCCACACATACTTATTTTTTCTTTAAAAGTCTTGCTCGCCTTTTTCTCCAGGTTACTAACCAGATAAACTATCGTGTTATTGTTGGTTAGTAGTTAATAAGCTACTCCCTTTTAAATTTTATTTATCTTATCATAACCATTTATAAATTGCAATAGTTCTTTTTCCGTTTTTATCTATAGTAATTATTTATTTTATTATACCCAAGATGGATAGTTTTTATGATATTCTCTTTTATTCCACGCTTTTTAATGCTTCTATCATATTAATTTTCTTTAGTGCAAAATAGGTAAAGATATTTACGATAATGGTAAAGAATACTGTAATCGCAATTCCATATAAGTAACTTGCTAATTTTACTGTTGTGTCAAACATGGTTTCATTTAATTCACATGTTTGTATTAAATACATATTGAGTAAGTATCCTCCTAAGCAACCTAGTAAAATTCCAATAATAGTTAGGATGATGGTTTCTCTTGAAACGTAACGATAAACTTCTCCATCGTAAAATCCTAATACTTTAATACTTGCTAATTCTCTAATTCTTTCACTAATATTTACATTTGACAAGTTATATAGTACAACAAATGCCAGTAACCCAGCAGATACAATTAAAACTCCAACTACATAACTCAAATTATTCATAACATCATCATAAAGTGTTGTTGTTGAGGAAGTAAATGTAACCCCTGATACATTTGTATTATGGTCTAATATATCTTTTGCAAACTCTTCTTCTTGCTCTTCTGAAAACTCTACTGTTTTAGATAAAACAACATTATAATCTACTGTTTTTCCAAATAATTTTTCATATGTTTCTGGACTCATATATACATAGTGCATTAAGTAGTTTTCTACAACATGAGAAACTTTAGCCTTTACTTCATTATTATCTGCATCTTTTAATATTACTTCGTCTCCTTCTTTTACATCTAATAATCTTGCCATTTTTTCCGTTATAAAAATATTATCTTCTTCTAATAGGAAAATTTCATCTTTATTTCTTTCTTTTAATTTGATAAATTCTGATAACCTATCAACTTCTTTAGGAATAATAAGTTGTGGCTCTTCCGTCTTTTCACCTTTGGTTATTTCTATAGATTGCATATTTACCGCAATACTATCTAATACTTCTTCCTTTTCTGCTAATGTTGAAATAAATTGACTAGCATCTTCTCCTTCTTTCATATCTGTTCTCATTGTATATTGAAAAATCTTTCCATATTGAGAAGGTATCATACTACTAATAGAATCTTTTAACCCAAATCCTGCAATAATCATTGAAGTACAACCAAATATACCAATAATAGTCATTAAAAATCTTTTCTTATATCTAAAAATATTTCTAACAGTTACTTTTTGTGTAAATTTTAATTTATTCCAAATGAATGGTATTTTTTCCAATATAACTCTTTTGCCTAATTTAGGAGATTTTGGTCTCATAAGTGTTGCTGGCATTTCTTTTAATTCTTTATAAGAAGCATATGCGGTTGCTAAGCAAGTACATGCTACTGCTAAGCCTAATCCCACAAATGTGTATATTAAGTTAAATTCAATGATAAGTTCTGGTGTCGTATACATCATACGATACATATCATAAATAATTCTAGGGATTGTATAGAATCCTACTACTAATCCAATGATCCCACCTATTACAGTAGCTGAAAAAGCATAAATAATATATTTTAATGCAATTTCTCCTTTTGGGTATCCCAATGCTTTCAATGTTCCTATTTTTTCTCTTTGTTCTTCTACCATTCTTGTCATAGATGTAAGAGAAATTAAAGCTGCTACTATGAAAAAGACAATAGGAAATACTTCTCCAATTTTGGCAATTCTATCCGTATCTTGTTTAAAACTAGCAATCCCCATATTCGTGTCTCTATCTAATATATACCATTCTGGTTCTTCAATTTCTGCTATTTCGTCCTTGGCATTTTGTATTTCTTTTTCCGCTTCTGCAATTTTTTCGTCTGCTTCTTTTTTTCCTTCTTCTAGTTCTTTTTGCCCCTCTTCTATTTCTTTTTTGCCTTCTTCTATTTCTGCTCTAGCCTCTGCTATCTGATTCCTTGTTTGTCTTTTCGTTGTTTCTAATTCGCTTTTTTGATTTTCTAATTCTTGCCTTCCTTCTGCAATTTGCGTTTCTCCTGCCAATAAAACTTGTATTTGTTCTATTCCTGATTTTACAGCAGATAAGTTTGTATTTTGTTCTGTTATCATATTATTGATTGTCGTTACTGCTTCGGTATAACCTGCTAAAGCAAATTGTAACTGTTGTATTTGTTCTATTATTTCTGGAGTTTGTTCTTGTTGTTGTAAAGATGAAATTAATTGCTCTGTTTTTTCAATTTTTCCTTCATACTCTGTTTTACTTTGGTTTAATTGTTGTATACCTGCTTCAATTTGAGCTTGATTTGCCTGTAGTGTTGTCAAAGCATTGTCTATACTACCATACTGATCAATAATTGCTTGTTTACCTTGATTTAATTCTGTTTCCTTTTGCGTCAATTCTGCTTCTGCTTGTTCTATTAGGCTCTCCGCATTTTGAAATTCACGTTCTGCATTTTGTTCATTTTGGTTTAGTTCTTGTTCTCCTTCTTCTAATTCTCGTCTTCCATCTTCAAGTTCCTTCTCTGCATTTTGAATTTCCTCTTCTGCCTTTTGTTTTTCTTCTGCTAACGTATTCTCTGCTTCTTGTAATTTTTCATTGGCTTCCCCAATTACTTCTTCATATCTTAAATCTTTTCTTTCTTCAGAAATTTTTTCTATTTCATCTTTTACATGTTCAATCTTTTCTTCATATTCCTTATCAAAAAAGGATATCTCTTTTGCTTGTTCTGCAATAATATAAGCTTCTGTATATACTTCTAAATTAAATGCTTCTTTCGGTACATAGATAATATAATGGATTGTGCCTGCTCCTAGTTTACTAGTACCTTTGGTTCTTGTTAGATAAAGAGGAGAATTGATTGTTCCCACTATTGTTAATTCTTGTGTATTTAAGCAGTCTTCAGCATCAATAAATATGGTATCTCCTATTTTGTGGTTCTCATTTTCTAAATATTCCGTATCAATTACACATTCATTAGCATTTTCTAGCATTCTACCTTCTACTAGTTCTACTTTATTTGCTTCTTCAATTGACTGCACTTTTGCTACATATTCTTTATCTGTTGTTTGAATTATCACATCTTGACTATAAGCGGGTATTACTTTTTCCACTCCTTCTATATTTTCCAATGCTTCCACATCTTCTTGTGTGATTCCTAAAGTAGATAATACTTGAATGTCCATTGTTTCTGTATCGTCTAAGTAAGTGTCTATCGTTTGTTTCATATCTGGACTTGTTGCTTTAATTCCAGCAAAAAAGCCAACACCTAAAAAGGAGATTAATAAAATAGATAAAAATCTCTTAAAATTTTTTTTCGTTTCGACTAAACTATCTTTTATTATCGCCTTTTTTATAGGTATCCCCTCCTACCATTCTATGTTTTCAATTGGAATTGGGTTTTCATTTTTAACAATATCATAGGCCATTCCATTTTTAAAGTGAATTACTTTATCTGCTGTAGGAGCTATTGCTCCATTATGCGTAATAATAATTACAGTAATATTATTCTTCCTACAAGTATCTTGTAGAAGTTTTAGAATTTGTTTCCCCGTATTGTAATCTAGCGCTCCTGTGGGTTCATCACATAATAACAATTTTGGATTTTTTGCAATCG
Source organism: uncultured Clostridia bacterium (assembly GCA_944390445.1). Classification (GTDB taxonomy): domain Bacteria; phylum Bacillota; class Clostridia; order TANB77; family CAG-508; genus CALXRW01. The sequence continues at coordinate 7,630 of CALXQB010000053.1, forward strand.
CTCTAGCAATAGCAACACGTTGTTGCTCTCCTCCTGATAATTGTGCTGGGAAATTTTTCATTCTATCTTTTAACCCTACTTGTTCTAATACTTTTTTAGGGTCTAAAGGATTTTTACAAATCTCTGTTGCTAATTCTACATTTTCAATTGCTGTTAAATTTTGTACTAAATTATAGAATTGAAACACAAATCCAATATCTTCTCTTCGATATTTGGTTAACTGTTTTGGTGAATATTTTTCAATATGTTTTCCGTCAATAATAATTTCGCCAGAAGTAACTGTATCCATGCCTCCTAGCATATTTAAGGCTGAAGTTTTTCCAGCACCACTTGGACCCACAATTACGACTAATTCCCCTTTTTCTATTTGAAAATTCGTTTCATTTAGCGCTCTTATTTTTACTTCACCCATGGTATATTCTTTTACCACATTTTTAAATTCTATATAAGCCATTTTTGCATCACCTTTATTCAAATTCCTTTTTATATTTTTCTAAGAATTCTTCATCATAAATATTGCTTAATATATCTTCTTCCTCTTCTAAGTCAATATACTCAAAATCAATTTCCTCTTCTTTTTTATTTTTTTCCCTTTCTGTTTTTAAATTATGATAATCTTCCTTGTATTTTTTTAGCCTATCATGAATTTTATATAATGAATCTAAAATATCTATATAATTTTCGTGTAAACTATAGTGTTCTAACGCATTATGTATCATATCTTCATACCACGGATATGCCTCACATACAAGATTGCGTATTTGATAAAATTCTAATCCTTCATATGAAATTTTAACAAAATCCAACATTTCTTTAAATAGTTTCTCATACTCTTTTTTCTTCTCTTTTATTAAATCTTGGTATGTTTCCCCATCTTGCAAATCAAAATCTATATAGTCATTTGCTCTATAGCGATAACCATAATTTTTATCACTTAATTCTTGATATAAATATCTTATATTTTGTATGTTTTCCACTTTTCCAATTGTTATATTTTCTTCTCCATATATATCTTTTACAATATGATATTTTAATCCTAAATACACCTCATCAAATTCAAAACTATATGCATTATAATATCTTGAAGTATATTCTAACAATGTTAGGAAATCCCAGTTTTCATCATATTTTTTATTTTTAAATTCTAACATTTCATGAAATAATTGTGTTAATTTCTCTTTTTCAATCTTTAGTAAGTTTTCATACCCTTTTTCTTTTATTTTCTTTTCTTCTTTTAAATAACATTCCCATGAATTTTTTATCCTATTATATCGGTCAATTGCTTCTTGAATTTTTTCTTGATTATACAATTTGTTATATAGAATTACATAATAATCATTTGCATAAAAAATGCTAGGCATCTGTTCCATAATTTCTTTAATAGCAAGGTATTTACAACCTTCTTCATTATATTCTATTCCCTCATGTTTCGCAATTTGTACTGCTAAGTCATAAATAGCTGTCAATATTTTTTTCTTTATTGTGTCTGTATCTTGCTTTTCAGTTTCTTCTTTAAAATCATTTAATTCCATATTTTCCCCTCTGGTAAGTCTTATATAAATTATACCATATATTTTGGTAATCGTTCACATTTTTTATAAATTTTAACATTTTTTTAAGATAAAAAAATGTTAAAATTATGTAAATTACGTGAATTTTTCATTGAAAAAAGTGTTGAAAATTTTTTTCAACACTTTTTTGTTTTGCTTTTTATTTAATAACTTCTAATTTCTGCCACATTCGCAATCTGTTAATTTTTGAACATTCTCTGGGCAATTGTTCATATAAAATCTTCTCTGTGCTAGTTTATCTTGAACGCTGTTTAGTGCCTCTCCAAATCTTTGGAAATGTACTATTTCTCTTTCTCTTAAATATTTTAACACATCTACTACATCTCTATCATCACAGCATAAATCAATCAATTTTTCATAAGTTGCTCTTGCTTTTTGTTCTGCTGCTAAATTTTCTGTTAAGTTTGCAACAGGGTCTCCTTTTGCTGCAATATATGCTGCTGTAAAGGGTGTTCCTGCAGCTGATTGTGGGTATACATCTACCCCATGTGGTGTGTGTTTTGTATTTATCCCAACTACTTCTATAACTATATCTTCATCTTTCATTCGATTGCTGATTTTCTTTCATTTTCTGTTGCATTCGTGCTAGTCTTTCTGGATCAGACATTCTTTGAATAGGTGGTAAATTTCTATATTGTCCAAAATTTGTTAATTCATTCATAAAATCTTCTCTAGTTCTACCTACTGCTCTCGTATTTGTATTTCTTATTTCTTGTGTTGCAGGTGGTAATACATCTAGTTGCTTACGTACAAATTTATCTACAAAAGATAAATTCATAAATAGATTATTTCTCTGTAAAAATTGTGCTACTTTTTGCTGTAATGTTAACTTGTTTTCACTTTGCTGCTGTTCTGGCTCTGGACTTTGTTCTTGTTTTTCCTGTCTAGCAGGTCTAATTATTTCTCCAAATTCATTAATTGAATAACCTTCTGGCATTTCTGGTTGCACCTCAGTATTTTGTGTTCGTCTATATTCATT
>CALXQB010000054.1 GCA_944390445.1 uncultured Clostridia bacterium
TTGGATATCGCACTAGCTCACCAAATCGACTTGTTGTTGGACACACCTATACAGTAGCTGACATTCGGGATTTCGGTATCTATCAGCACTACATTTTTGAAGAGATCAAAGGAGAGTATGAGACAAGTTGGTTTACGGTACTCAAGTATGTGGGACTAGCATTTGGAAAAGAAAAGCCAAAGCCCAATATTTTATACCAATGTACCGTTGCCCCCAAAATGGAATCAATTACCATTAATCCTAGGAGAGTTTTCCCCATTGGGATTGACACCTATTTTGTAGAGGTGGGGGTTAAGGGCGATTACGTCATACAAGTTCTCAAGTAAGACTTTCATAAAAGGTTACTCTTTGTGTACCAGCAAGAGTAACCTTTTTAAATTATAATATGAAAAAGAAATCTGTAACCAGAAAATCGAATCTGTTATAAGAATAGTAAAATCAATTGAAACGGAAGAATAGGCAATTTATTTGTTGACAAAAAGTATAAAATATAATACAATAATAAAAGAGTAAGCCAGATAGTCGCGGCTATGATCGCAAGAGAATAGATGAGGAAAGTCCGGGCTCCACAGAGCAATGGTGCTGGGTAACTCCCAGTAAGGGTAACCTTAAGGAAAGTGCAACAGAAAATAACCGTCAGGCTGATGATAGCATTAGCCTGGTAAGGATGAAAAGGCGAGGTAAGAGCTCACCAGTAATATGGTGACATATTAGCTGTGTAAACCCCACCTGGAGCAACACCTTTAAAATAGAAGATAAATGCTGCTCGCAGACTTCTTGGTAGGTGGCTTGAGGTATATAGAAATATATATCCTAGATAAATGACTATCTAATACAGAACCCGGCTTATAGACTTACTTTAAAGATAAAAACAACAACTTTACTTGAAATAATCAATTTCCTAGTAAAGTTGTTGTTTTATTATTTATAATTATTTTCTTCATATCCTCTGGAATAGGGCATGTAATGGAAAATTTTTGTTTTGTGATGGGATGAATAAAAGAAACAAAATAACTATGTAATGCTTGTCTGTCAATAAGATTGCTTTCTTCTCCATATAAAGTATCTCCTAAAATAGGATGTCCAATATATTTACTATGTACACGAATTTGATGAGTTCTTCCTGTTTCCAAAAAGAATTTAACAAAACTGTTATTATTTATATATTGTATTAATTCGAAATGTGTAATTGCTTTTTCCCCAGAAGGAGATACGATTCTTTCAATAATACTTCCTTCTTTTCTTGCAATAGGAGCGTCAATAGTACCTTTAGAATCAGTCAGTTTCCCAGTTAAAATGGCAAGATATTCTTTTTGAAATGCCTTATTTTTCATTTGCCTAATTAAGTTTTCTTGTATATACTCATTTTTGGCAAATATTACAATCCCGGAAGTATTTTTATCAAGTCGATTCACAAGATGAATTCTAATTGATGAATTTTTAGAATCATAATAATAACGTACACCATTTGCTAAACTATTTTCATAATGTAAATTAGATGGGTGTACTGCCATTTTAGGTGGCTTGTTAATAATCAAAAAAGATTCATCTTCATAAAGAATATCCAAATTCATTTTTGTAGGAACAATATTTGGCGTTCCTTCATAAAAATCAATTTGGATTCGAATAATATCTCCTGCTTGTACTTTTTTATCTAAATACATGGGGGAGTTATTTAATAAAATTCTTTGGTTCCTTTTGAGTTTAGCTGTAAGTTTCTGAGAAATTAAAAATTCTTCTTTTACAACATTTCTAATGGTCTGATATGAATCATTTTCTTTTACAATATATTCTAAAATCATAAATATCCTTTGGTGCGAGTAATGGGACTTGAACCCATACGCAAAATTGCACACGCCCCTCAAACGTGCCTGTCTGCCAATTCCAGCATACTCGCTTATAAAAATAATTATATAAGTATTATACGATTTCTTCAAAAGAAAATCAACTTTTTTTTCTTAAAAAATATTGTACTTTCTAAGAAAAGACTATATAATAATACCATACTAAAGTAAGTATGGGAGGATTATTTATGTCATTTATCGATGAAATGAAAACAAAAGCAAAAGCAGATAAAAAAACAATTGTACTACCAGAAGGTACAGACATTAGAGTGATTAAAGCTGCATGTGTTGTAGAAAATGAAGCTTTTGCTCATGTAATTTTATTAGGAGAAAAAGATGAAATAAAAAAAGTAGCAAATGAAAATGGAATAGACATTTCAAGTTTAGAAATTATTTCTCCAGCTCAATCAGAAAAAAAAGAAGAATATGCAAATGCTTTTTTTGAATTAAGAAAGGCAAAAGGTATGACAGTAGAAAAAGCAAGAGAATTAATGTTAGATGAAACACATTTTGGTATGATGATGTTAAAATTGAATGAAGTAGACGGATTAGTTTCTGGAGCAGCTCATTCTACTGCTAATACTTTAAGACCAGCTTTACAAATTGTAAAAACAGCTCCTGATACAAAACTAGTTTCTACCTTTTTTGTAATGTGCGTACCTGATTGCGAGTATGGAGAAAATGGAACATTTGTATTTTCAGATTGTGGATTAAATGAAAACCCTGATAGCGAAGCTTTATCTGAAATTGCGATATCATCTAGTAAAAGCTTTGAACAATTGGTTGGGAAAACTCCAAAAGTAGCTATGCTATCTTATTCAACATATGGAAGTGCTAGTTCTGAATTAACAGAAAAAGTAGTGAATGCTACAAAATTAGTGAAAGAAAAAGCACCAATGCTTGCAGTTGATGGAGAATTACAATTAGATGCTGCAATTGTAAAAGAAGTTGCTAAATCAAAAGCGCCAAACAGTAAAGTAGCAGGAGAGGCAAATACATTAATTTTTCCAGATTTAAATGCAGGAAATATTGGTTATAAATTGGTACAAAGATTAGCAAAAGCAGAGAGTTATGGACCATTATGCCAGGGTATTGCAAAACCTGTAAATGATTTATCTAGAGGATGTTCTGCAGAAGATATTGTTGGAGTAATTGCAATAACTGCCGTACAGGCACAAAATTCAAAATAATAGGAGGATTTATGAAAATATTAGTTGTAAATTGTGGAAGTTCTTCTGTTAAATATCAATTAATGGATATGACAGATGAAAGTGTTTTAGCGAAAGGAAATTATGAAAGAATTGGAATGGAAGGCTCTTTTTTAACACATAAGGTAAATGGTGAAAAATACAAGTATGAAAAAGATGCCCCAACACATGAAGATGCGATTAATTTTATTATGGAACAGTTAACAAGTAAGGAACATGGAGTAATTCAAAGTTTAAATGAAATTGATGCTATTGGCCATCGTATTGTTCATGGTGGAGAAAAGTTTACCAAGTCTGTTATTGTAGATGAAGAAGTAATAAAAGGTATAGAAGATGCCATTACATTTGCTCCTCTACACAATCCTGGGCATTTACAAGGAATTCGTGCATGTCAAAAAGAATTACCAGGGAAACCAAATGTAACTGTATTTGATACTGCTTTTCATCAAACAATGCCAAAAGAACATTATATTTATCCAATACCATATGAGTACTACGAAAAATATGGTGTTAGAAAATATGGTGCACATGGTACATCTCATAAATATGTTTCTAGAAGAATTGCTGAATTATTAAATAAACCAGTAGAAGATTTAAAGATTATTAACTGCCATTTGGGGCAAGGTGCTAGTATTTGTGCTATTCAAAATGGAAAATGTGTAGATACTAGTATGGGGCTTACTCCATTAGGTGGAATTGCAATGGGAAGTCGTTCTGGAGATTTAGACCCTTCTGTTGTAACATATATTATGGAAAAAGAAAACATAAGTCCTGCAGAAATGAGTAGCATTTTGAATAAAAAATCTGGTTTGCTTGGAATGTCTAAAATATCTGCAGATAATAGAGATGTTCTCGAAGCAGCCAATAATGGAGATGAAAATGCAAAACTTGCATTAAAAACTTATTGTTATATTATTGCACAATATATTGGTAAATATGCTGTAACAATGAATGGAGTGGATGTAATTACTTTTGCTGGCGGTGTTGGGGAAAGAGGACCAGATGAAAGAAAAGAAATTTGTAGTTATTTAGGATTCATGGGAGTAGAACTAGATTTAGAAGCAAACAAAGTAAAAGCAGAAGAAAAAGAAATTTCTAAACCAGATACTAAAGTAAAAGTTTGGATTGTTCCAACCGAAGAGGAATTAATGATTGCTAGAGAAACAATGGATTTAATTAAATAAATGATATGGAGGATACTCATGAAAATATTAGTGTTAAACTGTGGTAGCTCATCTTTAAAATATCAACTTATTGATATGAAAACAGAAACAGTCCTAGCGAAAGGGAACTATGAACGTATTGGGGAAAAAGAAGCGTTTTTAACACACAAGGTAAATGGTGAAAAATATGTAATAAAAGAAGGAGTTTCAAATCATACAGAAGCTTTAAAAACAATTTTGGAGCAATTAATGCATTCAGAATATGGTGTTATAAAAACTTTAGATGAAATTGGTGCATGTGGTCACCGAATTGTACACGGCGGTGAAATTTTTAATGGCTCAGTTTTAATTGATGACAAAGTTGTTTCACAAATTCAAGAATGTGGTGAATTAGCACCATTACACAATCCAGCAGCAGTACTTCGGAATTAATGCTTGTAGAAAGGAAATGCCTGATATTAAAATGGTAGCTACTTTCGATACAGCTTTCCATCAAACAATGCCAATAGAAAATTATTTATATCCAATCCCATATGAATACTATACAAAATATAAAGTACGTAAATATGGTGCACATGGCACATCACACCAATATGTATCTAAAAGGGCTTGTGAACTATTAGGAAAAGATATTAAAAATTTGAAGATTGTAACATGTCATTTGGGGCAAGGGGCTAGTATTTGTGCTATTAAAGATGGGAAATCTTATGACACTAGTATGGGACTTACTCCATTAGGTGGAATCCCAATGGTAACAAGATCAGGAGATTTAGACCCTTCTGTTGTAACTTATATGATGGAAAAAGAAAAATTATCTCCAGACCAAGCAAATACGATTTTAAATAAAAAATCAGGTTTAGCAGCAATGTGTGGTCTTGTTCCAGATTTTAGAGAAATTGAAGCAATATCAAATGAAAATGAAATGGCAAATGTAGCTATTCAAAAATTTAATAGTTCTATTGCACAATATATCGCTAGATATGCAGCAGAAATGAACGGATTAGATTTACTTGTATTTACAGGAGGAATTGGCGAAAATCAAATTACGGTAAGAAAGGAAATTTGCAAACATTTAGAGTTTATGGGTGTCAAGTTAGATGTAGAAAGAAATAATGTAAAGTCAGAAGAAAAAGAGATTTCTGATTCATGTTCAAAAGTAAAAATCTTTATTATTCCAACTGATGAGGAAATGGTAATTGCGAGAGATACTTTACAGTTAGTGAGTTTAAAATAAGAATTACGAAGCACATGTATAATAATGTAAAATACATGTGTTTTTCTTTTAAACAAGAACCTCAATTTACATAACGACATAAAATATACTATAATCTTAATGGGAGGTCTTGGCTTGGAACTAGAAAATAAAAATATTGTTTTTGCATTAACTGGGTGCTTTTATCATATTTTTAATATGTTAGAAACTATGGAACAAATAAAAAAATTGGGAGGAAATATCATTCCTGTTATGTCTTTTAATGCTTTTCACCTAAATACCAAATTGGGAAATGAAGAAGTCTTTACAAGGAGAATAGAAGAAATAACAAATAAAAAGATAATCTGTTCCATACAAGAAGCAGAAGAGCTAGGTCTGCATAACAGTATGGATATTCTGGTTATTGCACCTTCCTCTCGGGAATACTATTGCAAAATTAGCAAATGGTATAACAGATACGCCGGTTTTAATGGCAGCTAAATCTACCTTACGTAACAGTCATAATGTTGTAATTGGAATTGCTACAAATGATGCTTTAAGTACAAATGCTGCAAATATAGGAAAACTATTGAATTACAAAAATATTTTTTTTGTTCCATTCAGGCAAGATAATCCAATTACCAAACCCAATTCGTTAGTTTTTAGTTATGTTCATTTAATTGATACTATTTGTTATGCGTTAGACAACCAACAAATACAACCATTGTTACTATAAGTGGATTCGTCATAGATAACTTAAACTGTAATAATCAATTTTTCCAATCAGAAAGTGGGTTATTTTCTACAGCAGATCGTATTTGTTCATTGTCTACATGAGTATAAATTTCTGTAGTAGAAATACTTTCATGTCCCAAAAGTTCCTGCAATGCACGAATATCTACATTTCCATATTTGTACATTAGAGTAGCAGCCGTATGTCTTAACTTGTGTGTTGAATATTTTGTGATGTCTAGTCCAGCTTTTTTAAGTTCATTTTTAACAACATTTTGAACAGTTCTATTACTAATTCTTTCTCTTCTTTCACTTAAAAATAAGGCATCTTTAGAGGCAGGCTTAATTTTATCATGTGGTCTTACCTTAAGATATTCATTTATGCTATTCATACAAGCTTTATTTAAATAAATGGTTCTTTCTTTATTTCCTTTTCCGATAACAGTTAATTTTTCTTCACTAAAATCAATTGATTTTAAATTAATTCCCACAAGCTCTGATAAACGCATACCACAATTTAAAAACAAAGTGATAATTGCATAATCTCTTTCTTTATTTCTATTATCTTCATTATAAGTTACTTTCAATAATTTCTGACTGTCCTCTAAAGAAAGATATTTAGGTAATCTTTTTCCAATCTTAGGCATTTCCAAGTTTTGAGCAGGATTTACTTCTAATAAATTTGCTTTTTGTGTTAAATATTTAAAAAAAGCTTTTATTGAAGATGTTTTTCTAGCTCTTGTAGCAGGCATGGCCTTGTGTTTATTTGCCAAGTATCCTAAGAAAGAGTATATATCATTTAATGTTACTTTTTTTAAAAAATTAATATCTATATCGTTTATCGTTATTTTTTCAAACTCTGTTTCCGAAGTAGCATGAAAATGTATCTTTAAAAATTTAAGAAAAGTATTTAGATCATAATTGTATTCTTTAAGGGTATTTGGAGATTTATTTAATACATTCATATTATAATCTAAAAAAGAATTTAGAATTTCCGGATTTTCGTCTCTATCTAACATAATTTAAGCTCCTTTTTAAAAATTATCTTAAAGTTAATTTATTATATCAAATAAATTGAAAGATTGGAAGAATACTGCTATAATTATATTAGATAATAAAGAACGAATAGGAAATTGTTAAAAAAATATAAAGGGTAGGAGAATGAATTATGGCTTTTATGGGTAGAGGTAGAGCTCCTTCTGGGAGAGGTCATAAAACAGGTGGCTCAAGTCGTGGACATCATAGGGGACACTGGTATCATAGAAGATTTTATTACTATGTTCCACCTAGTTATATATTAATTGAGATGATCGTATTTTCTATTATTTTCATAATAGGATTAATTACTTTTTTTGCTACATATAAATTTCAAATCATTGATCCAATAGAAAGTACAAAAAATGATTTTATAAATGCTTACTTATTAGTAATAGGATTATTATCGATAATTGCTTTAATAATTAACTTTTTTTCAAAGAGCAAAGGCATGATAATAACAGGATTGATAATCATTTTTGTAATTTCTCTACTGGCTATGTTTCTATTTTTTGGAATCAAAATGAATATGGATGCAACCTATACAAAAGAAAAATTTCAGCAAATTTATACAGAACTAAATGGAAATAATAAAACAGATAATTTAAAAATAGATGTAAGTACAACGAAAATAACTCTAAAAACAGAAGAGGAATTTTATATTGATCAATGTTTGAAATTATATAATATTTTTAATGCTAAATTTTATGTCATATTAGGAATTCACCTTTTATTAAATCTTTTATTAATTTATCAAATATTAAAGATTTCAAAAATTCAAGAGAAAAAAGATAAATTACGTAAAGATGATTTAATATTATATGATGAAGAACAGAATGTTAAAATATAGGAGGTTTTATAAAATGCCAGATGAAGAAAAAGAATTTATAAAGAAGATTAATATTGACAAAGCAAAAAATAAAACTATTGTACCTATATTATTGATCATTATAAGTTTGTTAACTTATGTTTTGCCTCTTATATACGGCGAATTTGATTTTGGTATCTTTTTTGAAGTTATCTCATTTTTTTTCTTGCTTTTGTCAAGAAGCTATATGACAAAATATGATGTAGATAGATCAAAAAGATATGTTATATGTTCAATGCTAGCAATAGGTTGGCTTTTAGTATATGATATTATTTTTTTAATTTCATCTATTCAAGATATTGTTGATTTTGCTTTTTTAGGATTTGGTTATGTTTTTTTTGAAATACTTTCATTATTATATTTAGCTAGTTTATTTCGTGTAAATAAAGCTTTATCTAAAGCCGATAATCCAATAAAGTATAAAGAAAGTACAGATTGGTTTTACGAAAAGCAGGAAAAAAATGAACATGGGAGTAATAGTAAAGAATAAATTTCTGAAAAACTTTATATTTTAAAAGACGGTTGATATGGAAAGAGGTATTAATAAAATTTAATTGTAGGAGGTTTGAATATAATGAAAAATAAAGGAAATCTAAAAATTTTAGTTTCCGTTTTTACAATAATTTTAATATTTTTAATTGCAGGATTTTACTTTGGACAAGATATTATTTTTAATAAATTATCTGAAACCAATTCCAGTGAAAATCTTAATGAAAATACATTGGTAAATGTAAAAAACGAATTTGTTAATACAGTTGCTAATGAAGACGATATAAGTTCAGATATTTTTGAAGCATACTATGATGAAGCAGAAAATTTGTTAAATACTATGACATTGGAGGAAAAAGTAGGGCAAATGTTTTTAGTTAGATATCCAGAAAGTGGTGTAATTAATGAAATAATTAATTATTCGCCAGGTGGATATATTTTATTTAGTAGAGATTTTGAAAATGAAACAAAAGAATCAATTCTAGATGAGTTAACTGAATGTCAAAATTCAAGTAAAATAAAAATGATTTTTGGAGTGGATGAAGAAGGTGGAACCGTTGTTAGAGTTAGTAGTCATAAAGCATTTAGAGATTCAAAATTCAAGTCACCACAAGAAATATGGAAAGAAGGACAATTACCAGCTATTTTGGAAGATTCTAAAGAAAAATCATTTTTATTAAAAAGTATTGGACTAAATATGAATTTAACACCAGTCGCAGATGTGCCTACAGATACTTCATCTTTTATTTATAAAAGGTCTTATGGGAGAGGAACAGAAAAGACAGCAATATATGTATCTGAATTAATTAAAAGAATGAATGAAGATAATATGATATCTGTAATGAAACATTTTCCTGGATATGGAGATAATGTAGATACTCACACAGGAATTGCAATAGACGAAAGACCATATTCTACATTTGAAAATAATGATTTTTTACCATTTGAAAGTGGAATAGAAGCAGATGGCCCAGCTATTTTAGTAAACCATAATATCGTGAATTGTATGGATAGCAATTTACCTGCCTCTTTATCAAAAAATGTACATGATATATTAAGAAATGAATTAGAATTTACAGGAATTATAATGACAGATGATTTGGCAATGGATGCAGTAAAATCATATGTAGAAAATGGTGAAGCAGCTGTACAAGCTGTTCTTGCTGGTAATGATATGATTATTACATCGGATTTTGAAACACATAGAGAAGAAGTACTAGATGCTATAGAAACTGGAGAAATTTCAGAGGATATCATAAATACAGCTGTAAAACGTATTCTTGCATGTAAATGTGCATATAATATTATTTAAATTTCAGAAAAAGAAAAGATGATACTTTTGTATAAAAGATAGAATTATTCTATCTTTTTTCGTTTATCCGTAAATAATACCTCTTATCAACTAAATGCCGTTTTTATTTTAAAAGTAATATAGTTTATTGTCTACAAAATAAAGCAAATATGGAGAAATAGGCACTTTAAGAATTTTTAGAAAAATTCATATAAAATTATATAATAAGTTCTTATATATTACTTCTAT
>CALXQB010000055.1 GCA_944390445.1 uncultured Clostridia bacterium
TTCTTATTTTTGGATTATATGAAAAAAAGAACGTATTTGATTCTTTTTTAGAAGGGGCGAAAGAAGGAATTTCTATTGTTATAAAAATATTTCCGACCTTAATTGGGCTTTTTGTTGCCATAGGATGTTTAAGAACATCAGGAATATTAGATGCCATCATCTCATTTTGCTCACCAGTTACTAAATTATTAAAAATACCAAGTGAAATTATGCCCCTTGCTTTTTTAAGGCCAATTTCTGGAAGCGGATCTATGGCAATTGCTACAGAGATTATGAGTAAATATGGTGTTGACAGTCAAATTGGACTTATTGCATCTACCATAATGGGTGCCACAGAAACAACAATCTATACGATTGCTATTTATACAAGTGCAGTAGGAATTAAGAAAACGAGATTTGTCCTATTAGCATCATTAATAGGAGATGTAGTACGGAATTCTAGTGGCAACACTTATTTGGCGAATTTTGTCGTAAGATTTTTCTTGACAAAATACAACATTCAGAGTATGATTAAGGCAAATATAAAAAAAGTATAAATAATATTTAAAATCTAATTATTTTTTATTCTTTATTTTACTATCAGAAAAAATTTATTCTTATTTTCCCAAAAAATATAATATATGAGTTTTTCATTAGAAAAATATTTCTATTTATCCAATAATATAAAAAGTGACTTCGCCTTTTGTAGCAGATTGCTTTGCAATCGCACGGACATAGGTAACTTAACCTTGTTGCTCCGGAAAAATCGTTAGATTTTTCCTATGCAGTAAAAATGTTTTTAATCTTGTAGGGGAAGATAGAATTTTGATCAAAATTTTATTTAAAATTTCTATTTTCTCCTACGGCCCCCCTAAATCCCATTCTAGATTTAGGCAATGTATATTTTATTCATTTTATAGAGGCTGTATACAAAAAATAAACCCAAAACTATAAAACAGCCTCCTTTGATCTCAAGCAATATGAATTAATTTGCTTGGTTTTAATCGATCTGCAACATTTAAGTGGATTATTTTTTCCGAATAGTGATGAGCATTTAACTCTTCTAATACAGTTTTATAAGCTAGGTCCGGAAAATTACTTTCTTTACTAAGATGTCCTAACATAGCACCCTCTAAACCAGAATGAATTAATTTAGAAACAGTTTGTCCTGCTACTGTATTTGATAAATGACCATTTGGTCCATCAATTCTCTTTTTTAAAGAATATGGATAAGAGCAACAACGTAGAACTTCTTTATCATAATTAGATTCTAGCATAATAAAACTACTTGATTCTAATAAATGAAAAATATGAGGAGGAATATGCCCCAAATCTGTTGCAATACTTAACTTTTTTCCATTACAACAAAGATTAAACCCGCAAGGATCAGCAGCATCATGAGGTATAGAAAAAGGAAAAACTTTAAAATTTCCAATTTCAAACTCATTTTCAATACAAAAAAGTTTTTGATTTTCCTCTGCTATCTTTTTCTTTTGTTCTGGCATAGCATTCCATGTTTTCTCATTTGCATAAACAGGAATATGATATTTTTTAGAAATAGTACCTAGACTCCTAATATGGTCAATATGTTCATGTGTTACTAAAATAGCATCTATTTTTTCAATAGGAATATGAATACTTTCTAAAGCTTCTTCAATCTTTTTCCCACTTACACCAGCATCAATCAATAAATTGGTATCTTCACTTTGTGCTAATAAACAGTTTCCATCACTACTACTAAATAAGCTACAAAAATTTAACATATGTTTCTTCCTTTGCTTTTTATTCCTGTACACGTTTAATATTTGCACCAAGGTTTCTAAATTTTTCTTCTATATTTTCATAACCACGATCTATGTGTTCTAAATTAGAAATTTCTGTACAACCTTTAGCTGCAATACCCGCAATAATTAGGGCAGCCCCTGCTCTTAAATCAGAAGCCGCAACAGGAGCACCGATTAGATGATTTACACCTTCAAAAATGGCAGATTTTCCTTGGGAGGTGATTTTTGCTCCCATTTTGTTTAATTCTTCTGTATACTGAAAACGGGAATCCCAAATACTTTCATTAATAATACTTGTCCCTTCTGCAAGAGAAAGAACGACACCCATTTGAGCTTGTAAATCCGTAGGAAATCCAGGGTATGGTAGAGTCTTTACATTTGCTTTTGAAGGTCTTTTTTTCATCCAGACTCTTAGTTTGTCACCATTGCTATCAACATTACCACCAACTTCAACAACTTTTGCAATAACAGATTCCAAATGCTTGGTAATACAATTTTTTACCACAATATCTCCTTTTGTTGCAATAGCAGCTAGCATGAATGTGCCAGCTTCTATTTGATCTGGGACAATAGAATAAGTGCAATCACCATGTAATTTTTTCACACCATTGATTTTAATGACATCTGTTCCTGCACCTCTAATATCTGCTCCCATTGTATTAAGAAAATTAGCAACGTCAACGATATGAGGTTCTTTTGCGGCATTATCAATAATTGTTGTTCCATCTGCTAGGACACTTGCAAGCATAATATTAATGGTTGCTCCTACAGAGGCAAAATCCAAATAAATAGTTGTACCCGTAAGACGTTTACAAGTAGCAGAGATATTTCCTTGTGAAAGATCAATATTGGCTCCCAAAGCTTCAAAGCCCTTTATGTGTAAGTCAATTGGTCTAGCACCAAGTTTGCAACCACCAGGTAGTCCTACCTGTACATTTCCACATCTACCTAATAAAGCGCCTAATAAATAATAAGATGCTCGAAATGTTCTTGTTATATCTAATTCTGATGTTTTAACAATATTTCTGGTATCAACTTCAACTTCATGTTTAGATTTCCATGTTAGTTTAACGCCAAGTATTTCTAATATTGAACAAAATTGTTTTACATCACTAACATCAGGTAAATTTTCAATGGTACAAATACCATCAATTAGAAGTGTGGCTGGTAAAATAGCAATAGCAGCATTTTTGGCACCACTAATACTAACTTCTCCCTTTAAAGAAGTTCCCCCATTAATTATGATTTTTTCCAATTGTATTACCTCCTGTATTGTTTTAGGAACTATCGTGTATTTTTTAATTCAATTAAAATAGAGTGTATAAATTACACCCTATACAATATAACATAAAAATAATTTCTTGACAACTATTTTTTTGCAGTTACTTGTTTACCTACATTTTGAAAAAATTCTACTATTTTAAATTTAAATTTGACTTCATTGGAATCATCTGTAATTAGACTATATTCTTCATCAGATAAGTTTTCTTTTATTATTTCTTTGGATTCATCTGGAACAATACCAGAGCTTACATCAACGAAACATAGAGGTGGGAAGAGGACACACCACCAGTTATTTCCTGCGGCTTGTCCGATTTCAATTCGTAGAGCATCATAGGAACCAGCTGGTAAAGAGACATCACCATATTCTTTTGTTGGAAAAGAAAAATTACCAACAGATATTTTAACGGGATAAGTATAACCATTTTCTGAAATTACTTGTTCAGCAATTTGCTCAAAATGATGCAAATTTTCATTTACGACCTGTATAACTTCTTCTTTAGAGTTCACATTTTCTGTTAAAGATGTTAGATAAGATATGACTTCATCTCTTACTAAATATTTTAAATTCTGGTCTTCCTCAGAATTGCTATTGGCTAAAATATGAAGTCTAAAAACACTATCAGAAATATGGGAAGAAACAGCATTTACATAAGAAACAGCACATAAAAAAGTATAAAAAAATAATAATAGGAATAATACCAAAAACATTCTTATTTTGGAATTTTTAAAAAAATATTGCATGATAATCCTCCTTTTTTAAAATCATCAAAAATTGTAAATTAATTCTTTTATAAAAAGTATTAACCAAATCATAAAATATATTCAAATCTTTTTTAAAAATAAATGACAAATGGAGTAAAAAAATATTACAAAAAAACGAAAAACCTTACGGATGTCGAATAAAAGAGGACGATTTTACTTGACTTAAAATAAAAACGATGGTAAAATTTACCAGAAAGCAAAAACAAAGGAGAGAAAATAAATGGGAAATTTTCAGGAAAACGTGAAAAAAATTTGTAGTTTTTATGTGAGTGATTGGCACTTAATTTCCATGCTTTTACCATATATTAGTAAACACATTAATATAGAAACTAAAATAACCAACATAACAGAAAAAGATTTAGAAGATAAAATAAAAGAGTTTATTTCTAAATTAAATTTAAACAAAGAAATACAAGACAGAATTTTGGAAATGAATTGGAATAAAAAAGCAGTTTATACCTATCGAAAATTAGATGATAGAATAAAAGAAGAAATTATTATAATAAGTGGAAACAAACAATATATTGATAAAATGAATAAAAACATAGCAAAATATTTAAACAAAATAGAAAAACAGAAAAAAGTAACAATTATTAATTGCTATGAGGTGATGGAATTTAATGAAAACATCCATGAAATATTAAGTTTACACGACAAAATTTTAAATACTTCTGGGGAAAAAGAAATTGGAGAGATATTTGATGGATTTCAACCAAAAAGAGACACAGCAATTAACGAATAAATACGAAGAAAAGGCAAAAACCTTGACGAAATACAATAATTAGTGTATGATGGGAGCAATAAAAACTAGATATAAGGAGGTTTTTGAATGAATGATTTATTAATGAAAGCAAAACAAATTACAGAAAAATATCATCAAGAGCATGTATTTCGTTTCTTTGATTCTTTAAATGTTGAAGAAAAAGAAAAATTAATTTCGCAAATACTTTCTATTGATTTTGAAGAGTTAACAAATTTATATGAAAAAACTAAAATGAAAGAAGAAAAAAAAGAGGATAGAATTGAACCAATTTTATATAGAGATAAAGAAAAAATATCAGATGAAGAAAGAAAACAACTTGAAAAAGTAGGAATAGAAGAAATAAAGGCGGGAAAACTAGCGGCAGTTACTATGGCGGGAGGACAAGGTACAAGACTTGGTCACCATGGGCCAAAGGGAACCTTTATTTTAGATACGATACATCAAAAATCTTTATTTGAAATTTTATGTGACACTTTAAAAAAAGCAAAAAAAGATTATGGTGTTGTGATTCCTTGGTATATTATGACTAGTAAAGAAAATTACGCAGACACCGTTAATTTTTTTGAAAAAGAAAATTATTTTAATTATGGGAGAGAAAATATATTCTTTTTTAAGCAAGGAGAATTTCCTATGTTGGATACCAACGGGAAATTGCTCCTAAATGAAGAGGGAACTATTAAAGAAGCAGCAGATGGACATGGAGGAGTATTTGAAAGCATTATTAAAAACGGAGTACTTCAAGACATGCAACAAAGAAAAATTGAATGGATTTTTATAGGTGGGGTAGATAATTGTCTTGTAAAAATGGTAGACCCGCTATTTATAGGAATGGCAATACAAAAAAAAGTATTAGCAGCAGGGAAATCTTTAATAAAAGCATCTCCAGAAGAAAAAGTAGGTGTTTTTTGTAAGAAAAATGGAAAACCAAGTGTAATTGAATATACAGAAATTACAAAAGAAATGGCAGAAATGAGGAATAAAGAAGGAGAATTGGTTTATGGAGAATCTCATATACTTTGCAATATGTTCCATATAAAAGCGATTGAACAAATAGGAGATAATAAACTACCATATCATATTGCGTTTAAGAAAGCAAATTATAAGGATGAAAATGGGAATATGGTAGAACCCAAAGAGCCAAATGCTTACAAATTTGAAACATTTCTTTTTGATGCCTTTGAGAGATTGGATGATATGTTAATTTTACGAGTAAAAAGGGAAGAAGAATTTGCACCAGTAAAAAATGCCAGTGGTGTTGATAGCCCAGAAACAGCAAGAAAACTATATTATGCTTTTCATGAAAAAGAAGAAAAATGAATAGTATAAAGCAATTTATGAAAAAATGTAGGGGCGATTTTAATCGCCTATTCTTCGAAGAAATTACCTAAAGCAAAGAAAAATGAAGGAAGGAAATAAAATGAATGTTAAAGAAAGATATGAAGACTGGTGTAATAATCCATTATTTGATGAAAAAACAAAAAAAGAATTATTAGAAATAAAAAATGATGAAAAAGAAATTGAAGATCGTTTTTATAAAGATTTGGAATTTGGAACAGCAGGATTACGAGGAATTTTAGGAGCTGGGACCAATAGAATGAATATATATACTGTTGGAAAAGCAACACAAGGCTTGGCAAATTATATTCTCACTAAGGGAAAACAAAATGATGGTGTCGTTATTGCATATGACTGTAGAATTATGTCAAAAGAATTTAGCGAAGAAGTAGCTCTTTGTTTAAATGCAAATGGAATCAAAACATATATATTTGATTCTTTAAGACCGATTCCAGAATTATCTTTTAGTGTCCGCTATTTAAAAGCAGCAGCAGGTGTTATGATAACAGCAAGCCATAATCCACCAAAATATAATGGATATAAGGTGCTTTTAGAAGATGGAGCACAATTTACAGACGAAAGAGGAAAAGAAATTATACAAGCTGTAAGAGAAATTACGAATTATGCAGATATAAAGAAAATAACAAAACAACAGGCAATAGAAAAAAAATTATACCATGTAATTGGAAAAGAATTAGATGATGCTTATATTTCACAAATAAAAAAATTAGTATTGAATCCAGAAATCACAAAAGAGATGGGAACAACTTTAAAAGTTGTATATACCCCATTACATGGAGCAGGAAACTTATTAGTGAGAAGGCTATTAAAAGAAATAGGATTTGAGAATGTATTTGTAGTAAAAGAACAAGAAGAACCAGATGGTACTTTCCCAACGGTAGATTACCCAAATCCAGAAGACCCAAAAGCGTTTAAAATGGCATTAGATTTAGCGAGAAAAGTAGATGCCGACATTGTATTGGCAACAGATCCGGATTCTGATCGCCTAGGGATATACGCAAAGGATGTCAAAACTGGTGAATATAAGGGCTTTAATGGTAATATGTCTGCCTTACTTATTTTAGAATATATCTTATCACAAAGAAAAGAAAAAAATATTTTACCAAAAGATGGAGCCATTATAAAAAGCATTGTGTCATCTACGATGACAGAAGCAATTGCAGAAAACTATCAAATACATGTAGATGCTGTTCTAACAGGATTTAAAAATATGGGAGCTAAAATAAAAGAATATGAAGAAAAGAAAAATCATACTTTTATTTTTGCGTTTGAGGAAAGCTATGGATGTCTACCTGGAGATTATGCAAGAGACAAAGATGGTGTGGCGGCTGTCATGTTTCTTTGTGAAGCAGCAGCATACTATAAAAAACAAGGAATTACTTTATGGGATCAAATGATTAATTTATATCATACTTATGGATATTATAAAGAGGATGCAATATCTGTTGTTTTAGAAGGAGCAGAAGGGGCTCAAAAAATAAAACAAATCATGGATAGGGTAAGAAGTCACCCATTAACGAAAATTGCAAATAAAGAAGTATTGAAAATAAAAGATTGTCAAACGAAAGAAATAAAGAATTTAAAAACAGGAGAAATAGAATCAACTAACTTACCAAAATCTAATGTATTGTATTATGAATTAGAAAATCATGAATGGTGTTGTATTAGACCATCTGGAACAGAACCAAAAATAAAAGCTTATCTTGGTGTAGTAGGGGAAAGTATAGAGGATGCTGAAGAAAAGGCAAATCTTATGAAAGAAGAAATGAAAAAAATATTACAATAAAATTGTAATAAGAGGAAAATAGGAATTTGCTATTTTCCTCTTAAATTTTCCATCCTTTTAAATTTCCTCTTTGAATAGCTCCAAGCAAATTTGCTTTTATGTGAGGATTTTCTTTTCTAAAACCCTCAATTAACTGCTTAATGTCTTCCCTTTTAGAATTTCCATCCATAGGACAGCACTTATTCATAACAGAAATTTGGTTTCTCTTGATAAAACTTTTAATTATTTTTTCTTCTGTGTAAATAAGAGGTCTAATTAAAGTAATTTGCGAACGATCCATATAACTAACAGGAGCAAAAGTTGAAATATTTCCATTATAAATAAGATTTAAGAAAAAAGTCTCAATCACATCATCTAAATTATGCCCAAGAGCAATCTTAGAGCAATGTTCTCGAATGGCAATACTATTTAAAATTCCACGTCTTAAGTTAGCACACAAAGAACATGGATTTTTTTCTTTACGAATATCAAAGACAATTTCTTTAATATGACTATCTTCTATAAACAACGGAATTTGTAAATTTTCACAAAGAGAAGAAAGAAAATCTTTATCAAAAAAGGGAAAGCCAGGATCAACACTAATAGCTATCAAGTCAAATTTTTGAGGATAAAAAATTTGTAAATTTTTTAAAGCCATTAAAAGGCTGATAGAGTCTTTTCCACCAGATAATCCGTACTGCTATTTTATCTCCATCCTGAATCATTTTATAATCCTCAATTGCTTTTCTCATAGGGCTTAAAATTCTTTGCAAGATCATCACTCCACATAAATTTTGTAAATGTATGTATATTATATAATTTTTTACATAAAATTTCAATAGAAGTATTGACAGATAAGAAAAAATGTTGTAATATATATAAGCAACTGTAAGTAAGCAGTTGCTTATATGATTCTTAAAAAGTGATTTGGGCCATTAGCTCAGGTGGTAGAGCACTTGACTTTTAATCAAGTTGTCCCGCGTTCGAGTCGCGGATGGCTCACCAATCATTTTATAAGATAGAATAAAATGGCCCCGTGGTCAAGCGGTTAAGACATCGCCCTTTCACGGCGGAGACATGGGTTCGATTCCCGTCGGGGTCACCAATTTTTTTTGCCGCTGTAGCTCAGCTGGTAGAGCAACTGATTTGTAATCAGTAGGTCGTCAGTTCAAGTCTGACTAGCGGCTCCATAAAAAAGATGTGGGAATGCTTTGAATTTCAACGTTCCCGCATTTTTTTTACTTTATAGGAAATTGCATTTCCTATAAAGTAAAAAATATAGATGCACAGAAAAATTGCTTTGCAATTTTTCGCGTCGACAAATCTTATACGCTTCTTGCTAGACCTTAAATTAATGTAACAAATATTAAAAAGTAGAGA
>CALXQB010000056.1 GCA_944390445.1 uncultured Clostridia bacterium
TTTTTTTGCAATTCCTTTAAGTCACGGAATATCAAGGTTTTGATATTCTATTTTTGTTTTCTCTTTTTTGGTAATTTCTTCGTATGGCGGGCGATTAAAATCGCCCCTACATTGTTTCAATTTTTTTACTAAACAGTGAGTAATCTGCCACATTTTTTCTTGATAATGATTGACATCTTTGATTCAAAAATATATACTTATATTTGTAAATTTTAAAAAGGAGGTTACTTTTTTCATGGAGGATTTGATTGAAATTAGATGGCATGGTAGAGGTGGTCAAGGTGCAAAAACAGCTTCCCTTTTACTAGCAGATGCCGCTTTTAACACTGGAAAATATATTCAAGGTTTTCCTGAATATGGTCCAGAGAGAATGGGTGCTCCTATTACTGCATACAATCGTATTAGCAATAAACCTATTACCATTCATAGTAATATTTATGAACCTGATTATGTTGTAGTGGTAGATGATACTCTTTTAGATGCTGTAGATGTTACAGCTGGTTTAAAAGAATCTGGTGCAATTGTAATTAATACAACGAAAGATGCAGATACGATTAGAAATCATTTAAAACATTATGCAGGAGATATTTATACAATTGATGCAAGAAAAATTTCTTTAGAAACTTTAGGAAAATATTTTCCTAATACACCTATGTTAGCAGCAATTGTAAAGGTAAGTAAAATTATGACAGAAGAAGAATTTTTAAAAGATATGGTTGGTTCTTTCCAGCATAAATTTGCAAAAAAACCAGAAGTAATTGAAGGAAATATGAAAGCTCTAGAAATGTCTTTAAAAGAGGTTAAAAAAGTTTAATTTTTGAAAGGAGATTTCAATATGCAAAATAAAATAGACGCAAATACTCCCTGGGAAGAAATGACCCCAGGTGGAGATATTTATGAGGCAGGTAATGCAAAGGAATTTAAAACAGGCTCTTGGCGTTCTATGAAGCCAAAATATCTTAGCGAAAAATGTACACAATGTGGTTTATGTTTCCCTGTTTGTCCAGAAGATGCTATCCCTGTAAATAAAGAACAAAAAAGAGAAGATTTTAATTATGATTATTGTAAAGGATGTGGCGTTTGTGCCAAAGTATGTCCTTTTCATGCAATTGAAATGGAATAGGAGGGAAGAAAATGGGAATTAGAGAAAGATTAAGTGGAAATGAAGCAGTTGCTACTGCCATGAAACAAATTAATCCAGATGTTGTAGCTGCTTTTCCAATTACACCATCAACAGAAATTCCACAATATTTTTCTAGCTTTGTAAGTAATGGTGTAGTAGATACAGAATTTGTTGCTGTAGAAAGTGAACATAGTGCGATGAGTGCTTGTATTGGTGCAGAAGCTGCAGGTTCAAGAGCGATGACAGCTACTTCTGCAAATGGTATGTCTTTAATGTGGGAAATGCTATATATTGCCTCTAGTTTAAGATTACCAATTGTTATGTCTTTAGTAAACCGTGCCGTATCTGGTCCATTAAACATTCATAATGATCATTCTGATGCTATGGGTGCTAGAGATTCTGGTTGGATACAACTTTTTTCTGAAAACAATCAAGAAGCTTATGATAATATGATTATGGCTCACAGGATTGCAGAAAATAAAGATGTTTTATTACCATTAATGGTTTGCCAAGATGGTTTTATTACATCTCATTCCATTGAAAATATTGAATTAATTGAAGATGAAAAAGTGAAAGAATTTGTGGGTACTTATCATCCAGAACATTATTTATTAAATGCGAAAGAACCAATTGCTGTTGGTCCATTAGATTTACAATCTTATCTTTTTGAACATAAAGTACAACAAGGTGAAGCTATGAAAAATGCAAAAAAAGTAATTTTAGATGTAGCTAAAGATTTTGAGAAAATGACAGGTAGAAAATATGGATTTTTTGAAAGCTATCAATTAGATGATTGTGATATGGCGATTGTTTGTATGAATTCTACTGCTGGTACAACGAAATATGTAGTAGATGAGTTAAGAGCAACAGGAATCAAAGCTGGATGTTTGAAAATTCGTTGTTTTAGACCATTCCCAGCAGAAGAAGTTGCAGAAGCTTTAAAACATGTAAAAGCAATTGCTGTTTTAGATAAGGCTGACTCTCTAAATGCCGCTGGTGGAGCTTTATATGAAGATGTTGTTTCAGGTATGTTTACTTCTAATATTCATGTTCCTACTGTAAATTATATTTATGGTATTGGTGGTAGAGATACAAAATCTACAGAAATTGAAACGGTTTTTGATGATCTTGCAACTATTGTAAAAACAGGAGAAATCGGAAATCCTTATCGTTATTTAGGTGTGAGAGGAGGAAATAAATAATGGCATATAATTTAAAACAAGTTGTGGCTGAAAAGCCATCTAGATTTACTTCTGGTCATAGAATGTGTGCTGGTTGCGGAGCACCTCCAGTTGCTAGACATATTTTAAGAGCATTAAAACCAGAAGACCATGCAGTTGTATCTTGTGCAACTGGATGTATGGAAGTTTCTACTTTTATTTATCCATATACTTCTTGGACAGACTCTTTTATTCATACCGCCTTTGAAAATGCGGCAGCAAATATTGCTGGAGTAGAAGCTGCTTATGTATCTTTGAAAAGACAAGGTAAATTACCACAAGACCATGAAACAAAGTTTATTGTTTTTGGTGGAGATGGTGGAACTTATGATATCGGTCTTCAAAGTTTATCTGGTGCTATGGAAAGAGGTCATGACATGGTTTATGTATGTTATGACAATGGTGCATATATGAATACAGGTATTCAACGTTCTTCTGCTACACCAAAATTTGCAGATACAACAACTTCTCCTGCGGGAACAAAAATTCCGGGAAAAATGCAACCAAGAAAAGATTTAACAAAAGTATTGGCTGGTCATCATTTACCATATGTTGGTCAAACCATTGCTTATATGAACTTTAAAGATTTATATGAAAAAGCTGAAAAAGCAATTTATACAAAAGGACCTTGTTTCTTAAATGTGTTATCACCTTGCCCTAGAGGTTGGGGATATCCTACTGATGATTTAATGTTAATTAATAAATTAGCTGTAGAAACCTGTTATTGGCCTTTATATGAAATTATCGATGGAAAATATGTAGTTAATTATAAACCAAAAAATAAACTTCCTATTGAAGAATTCTTAAAACCTCAAAAAAGATTTAAACACATGTTTAAACCTGGAAATGAATGGATGATTGAAGAATTCCAAAAAGAAGTGGATACAAGATGGCAAGAATTACTTGATTTAGAAGAAATGGGAAATAAATAAATAAATAAAAGTGTTGAAATTATATTACAATCTCAACACTTTTTTATTTTTCATAAATTACTTTGCACTATCTATTTTCTACGTATTCCATATAATAAATGTTATGTGTTTTTTCATTAATGATATATTTAGCAGTATCACTGTAAGAAATTAAAGAAATATTATCTAAGTAATTTACATCTATAATATAGTAAGTATCATTATCATTTTCATCTAATTGGCCTCCTAAAACATTATTTACTTCATCGATACTAACAGTTTCTTTTTCTCCTTCAGCATTTCTTACAACTGGTATCTCTCCATTTTTTAAATAATATAAATTAACACTACTACTCAAATTTTCAATATCTGCATTAATTCTGTTGAGTCTTTCTGTTTCTATCCTCTGGAAACTGGTATACACAATAATCCCAACAATAATTAGCATTATTGTTATGGTAATTACTAATGAAATTAATGTAATTCCTTTTTTCTTCATTTGTAACCTCCTTTTTCACCTTTTTCTTTTCATATATATTATACCCTTTTCTTCTTCATTTTTCAACTAAAATTCCAATCAGAAAATAAAGAGATTATCTTCAAAATTTAATACTTTTTGAAGTAATCTCTCTACTTTCCTGTATAAAATATTTTCTATTTTATTCTTCTTCTGGTGCATCTACTGGGCAAACTCCCTTACATGTTCCACAGCTGATGCATACATTTGAATCAATTTCATATTTTCCTTCTCCTTGTGTAATACAACTTACAGGGCATGCGGCTGCACAGGCACCACAGCTAATACATTTATCTGTTATTTTATATGCCATTTTTGTCACCACCTTTCTTATCTTCCTTTTTAATCTATTTCCTCTGTTCTCTTTTCTTCTTTGTCTAATTTTTCCATTTCCTCTAATTCTTTTAATTCTTCTTCATTCATTTTTTCTGTTTCTTCTTCCGCATCTTTTATAATTTTAATTTCATTTGCCTGATATTTTTTATAAAAAGTATCTGTTCCTTCCGTAAATTTCACTTTTACTCTTTCTGCTAAAGTTTCCACTTGACAAACTTCTCCTGTTCCTTCTTCTGTTTTTACAATAGCTCCAACTTTAGGTAATTTTTTTAGTTTGTCTGAATATACTTCTTCTTCATATTTCAAGCAACACATTAATCTTCCACAGTTTCCTGCAATTTTAGAAGGATTTAAAGAGATATTTTGCTCTTTTGCCATTTTTATAGACACGGTCTCAAAATTTCCTAAAAAGGAACAACAACATAGTTCTCTTCCACAAATTCCATTTCCACCTAGCCTCTTTACTTCATCTCTTACCCCAATTTGTCTTAGTTCTATTCTTGTTTTGAAAACAGCAGCTAAGTCTTTTACTAATTCTCTAAAGTCAATTCTTCCTTCTGCTGTGAAATAAAATATAATTTTACTATTATCAAATTTATATTCTACATCTGTTAAATTCATATCTAATTTATGTTTCTTTATTTTTTGTATGCAAATTTTTTTAGCTTCTTCTTCTTTCTTTTTATTTTCTTCATTTTGCTTTCTATCTTTTTGTGTTGCAATTCTAATTACTTTTTTTAATGGTGCTACTAATTTTTCCTCATCTATGTCTCGATTACTTATTACAACTTCTCCGTATTCTTCCCCTTGAGAAGTTTCAACAATTACAAAATCTCCCTTTTCCATTCTTAATTTTCCAGGATCAAAAAAATATATTTTTCCTGGTCTTTTAAATCTAACTCCTATCATTTTTTTCATTCCATTCCTCCCATAACTGCATTAACATATTGTCTACTGTCATATCAAAATTACAATTGGATTGTATCCTTTTTTTGGTTTCTTCTATTATCAAAATACTTTTTACTGCACTTTCTCTTTCTTTTGTATCTACCTGTGTGCTTTGTTCCCAAAATAATAAATTCATATATTCTAAGATGTTAATGATTTCTTCTTTGTCAATGTTATTTTTTTGATTTAGCATTCCTATTTTATTCATTTGTTTTATTCCAAGCACCATTTTTTCTATTTGTTCATAAACTTCTTTTTTTTCTTTTACATTTAGTGCTTTTTTAATACTTCCATTAAAGAAAGTTAATAGATGTTCAGAAATGTTTTCATATTGATATTGTTTTTTTAGAATTTCTTTTAATTTATCTTGTTCGATTGGTTGAAATGTTATTTTTGTACATCTGGATTTTATGGTACTTAATATTTTTTCTTCTTTCTCTGCAATTAATATAATGATAATATTTTCTGGTGGTTCTTCTAGTATCTTAAGAAGTGTATTTTGTGCTTCTTCTGTCATTTTATCGCTATCATTTACAATGTAAACCTTTTTATCAGATATAATTGGCTTCTCAATTATTTTTGAAATCATTTGTCTAATTTGTTCTACTTTTATCGTGTTTCCTTCTGGCTCTACTACAAGAAAATCAGGATGATTTTCTGTGTCAAATTCTTTGCAAGATTTACATTGATTACAACCATTTTTATAGAAACATAAAATCATTTTTGTAAATTCTTTTGCAAAATGAAATTTACCAATTCCTTCATTTCCTACAAATAAGTAACTATGTAATATATTACCTTTCTTCACACTTTCTTTTAATATGTCTTTAATTTTATCATTTCCAATTAATTGTTCAAAAGCCATCCTATTCTACCTTTCCAAAAACATTTAATGGCCAAAATCTAAAAAGAACTTTACTTTCTATTTTTTCTAATGGAATACAGCCAAATCTTCTGCTATCTGTACTTTGTCCACGATTATCCCCCATAACAAATACCGTGTTTTCTGGAACTATAATATCTGTGAAAGCTCCATTTAAATCATCTGTTATAACTCCTTCTTGTAAATAAGGTTCTTGTAGCTCGTTTCCATTTATATATACTTTTCCATTTTCAATTTTTACATGTTCACCTGGTAATCCTATTACTCTTTTAATGTAGCTTGTTTTATTTACTTCTAACACATAAAAACAGAAACGATTCCATATCCCTTCTGGTTCATTTTCGTATTTGGCAATTGGATTTTCTAAGTCAGCATCATAAGCTGAAATATAGTTACTACTAGGGGCTTCAAAAGTAATGATATCCCCTCTTTCAGGCATTTTTTTAATGGTCCTTACCCATCGATTTAAAATAAGTCTTTGATCTTGTTTTAATGTAGGATACATAGAAGGCTGTTGCACAATTGTTGGCGTACCAATATAATACCTTACTAATAAAGCTAATACAACCGCAATTAAAATACAACCTATCCATTCTAATGCTTCTCTTAATTTTGGATTTATTTTACTTTTCATGTTTTCATTCCTACTTTCTCAGAATTTTATTATATATCAGAATTGTGTTTTTCGCAATAGTTTTCAAAACATGATTTATTTCGTAGGTACTTTAATTACAACTTCTGTTCCTTTTCCTAATTCGCTTTTTATATCAATACTTCCCCCATTTTGGTCTAAGATTTCTTTTGCAATAGACAATCCTAATCCGTGTTCCTCCTGCTTCTCTGCTTCTTGCTTTATCTACTCGATAAAAACGTTCAAATATTTTTTTTAGGTCTTCCTCTGGAATACCTATTCCGTTATCAATAATTTTAATGTAAGCATCATTATACACAAATCCCACATATATTTTTATATTTCCACCTTCGTTTGTGTATTTTACACTATTACTTAATATATTAAGAATTACTCTTTCTATCCCTGCTTTGTCTGCATATACATTTGGCACATTTGCTGTTACAAAGCTTTCTGCCTTTAAACCTTTTTTATCAATTTCTATTTGTAGCTTTTCTTGTGCTTCTTTTACTAATTGTCCTAGATCAAATTTTGTCTTTTCACATTTATTTTTATTATTATCATATTTGGAAAGTGTTAATAAATCTTGCACTAGTCTTGCCATTCTCTTACTCTCTGAGACAATTACTTCTAAAAAATGCTGTCTTGTTTCCTTATCATATTCTCCTTCTGTCAATGTTTCTGCATATCCCATGATGGAGGTAATAGGGGTTTTTAATTCATGAGATACATCTGCCACAAACTCTTTTCTCATGTTGTCCAATCTAACATGTTCTGTAATGTCTTGAATTACGACAATCACACCAGCTGGCCTATCATTTTCATCTTTAAATGGTGCAAAAAACAAATTTACATAAGTATCTCCTAATTTTACTTTTTGTTCTGAAGATGTCCAATTTTCTAGATAAATAATTTTTTCTAAATTCATATCCACTTTAAGTTTTTTAAATATTTTATCAAAATTATTGTCTTCTTTTAATAGCTGTAATAACCTAGTTGCAGCTGGATTAATATGTAAAATTTCTCCCTCCATGTTAAAAGCTATAATACCATCTGTCATATGTAACAAAATAGTTTCAATTTGCTTTTTTTGTCTTGTCGCTTCATTCAAATTCCCTTGTAATTCACTTGTCATAATATTAAATGCTTTTATTAAGTCATCTATCTCTGTTTTATTATTGGTATCTTGCAGATACTTTATGTCAATTATTTCTCCAGAAGCAATTTTTTCAGCACTCTTAACTAACTTCGTAATGGGGGCTATCACAACTTTTACAACAAAAATACCTAATATAATTGATATTAATCCATAAATACCAATTGCATAATAAATTAGCATTTGTGTCTCTTCTATTTCTTCTCCGATCTCTGTTTGCAATTCTGGATTTAATATTTTTGAATTTATTTCCTGCATCTTATAAGTAAAGAGAGTTCCCAATCCTACCATAATTAAAATACCTAAAATGATAAAGATTAATATGATTTTAATTTGAATACTTTTTAGCATTTTCATCCTTCTTTCAGCAAAACGTTGTTTTTTGGTTGAATAGGAAAAATTGATTTTCACCTTATGTTTCGAAATTTTGAAGTTTCATATTATTTCCTACTCAAAAAAAAATAGTTTGAGATATTTTATCCCAAACCAATTCTTTCTTCTTTTTATGGTACGGCAATATAATATCCGATCCCTCTTTTGGTAATTAAGATTTTAGGACTAGATGTATCTTTTTCAATTTTTTCCCTAATTCTTCTCACCGTGACATCTACTGTTCTAATATCTCCATAATACTCATAACCCCAAACTTTTTCTAGCAAAACTTCCCTAGTTACTACTTGTCCAGGCTGTGTTGCTAAATATTTTAGTACTTCAAATTCTCTTAATGTTAAGTCTATAATTTCATTTCTTACTTTTACTTCAAATTTATCTAAATCTAATTCTAATTCTCCTACGACAATTTTGCTAGTTTCTGTTTTTTCCTCATTTTTCTCTTTTGAGGAAAGGCTGTTTAATTCTGTTTTTCTTAAATTTGCTTTAATTCTTGCCATTAACTCTCTTACACTAAATGGTTTTGTAATATAGTCATCTGCTCCTAATTCAAGTCCTAATATTTTATCAATTTCTTCATCCTTTGCTGTTAACATGAGAATTGGAACATTTAAAACATGTCTAATTTTTCTACATACATCTAATCCATCCATCTTAGGCAACATTCTATCTAACAAAATCAAATCAGGCTTTTTAGAGAGTGCAATATCAACTGCAGAAACTCCGTCATTTGCTTCTAAAGTAGCATATCCTTCTTTTTGTAGATTATATACCAAGATTTCTACAATCGGTTTTTCGTCATCTACAATGAGAATTGTTTTTTTCTGATTCTCTTCTGTATTTTCCATATGAATTCCGCCTTTCTT
>CALXQB010000057.1 GCA_944390445.1 uncultured Clostridia bacterium
ATATTGCTTTTAAACTGCATTTAATCGTACAAATTGCTTTTACTTTACAGAATTGCTTTTAACTTTTCACTTGACGTGTTTTTTTTACCTATTTTTAGAAAGCATCTAATTCTTTCAGCACATCTCTATATTTCAAATAAAATACATCTTTATCTTGAAGAGAAATAGAATTCTTTAATTCACTAAATGTTACGTAAATCTTATTTATATTAAAAGAATAATTATTAACAAAGTTGGTATTACTCATTACCCTAGATAATATTTCTTCTCCCGCTTTTACCTCTTCATTTACTTTTGTCCAGTTATCTTCTTCAACAGCTGCATATGCATTAATTAAAAAAGATTTTACTTCCTTTAAGTTTTTTTGTGGTTCTTCTGTTACTTTCTCTATATACTTTGGTATATACGTATATAATTTTGCCATTTCAGTAGTGGCTACTATCTTGTCTTCATTTTTTATTGCAATAGTTGCATTATCCAAAGTCTGGCTAAAATCTAAAATGTCGTAATTATTAACTCCTATTTTGTTCAAATCAATAATAACTGTATTCCAAGATGTATAAATATCTTCTATCTCTCCTTTTATTAATTCCCACTCTGGTGTTCTTTCTTCTTGATTTAAAATACTACTTCTTGTCATTTCTGATACATTTATTTTCTCATTTTTATTTTCTGATTCTTCTTGGCTTCCACCATCTCCTGATCCTTGTGTAGTGCTTTCTCCACTTTGGCTTTGTCCTTGTGTCCCTGTTTCAGAAGATTCTTCTTCATTTACTTGTTTAATAGAAACCGTATAGTTTTGAAAAGATATGTTGTTCATTCTATTTAAAATACTAGTAATTGTTGAATCTAGATATTTCACTTCAGCCAAAATTTTTTCATTTAACTTGTCCTCCGCATCGTTCTGCCCACATCCAGACAAAAGTAATATTTCAAAAAAAATTGTAAATAATAATAAAATAGAATACTTTTTTTTCATTTTTTGGTTCCTTTCCTGTTTAAACATACCATTTTTCTTTTAGTATTGCCTAAAAATCACCTTTTATTCTTATTTATAAAGGAGTTTAGAATTGGAAACTTTCGTTTATTTATATAGTAATGATGAAAATCAAATAGAAAATTTTTTAGAGAAATATTATCAAAAAACCATTTTATTAAATTCGAAATTAGAATGGGAAAAAAATTATCAAAATCCTATTGAAATAGCAGATATTATAGGAACTTTTATCGATAATAATGATAAATACAAAATTAATATGTGGATTTCTTTAGACAAAGATTTATTAATCAATGTAACAGATCATAACGCAGACAAAATAATAAGATATCTTTTTGAAAGATATCCTTACTAACTATGATTCTATTCTTCTCTTAAGTCTCTAGTCATCAATCGATTAACAGCTTCTTGTGGAGATAAATTGCAAAACAACACTTCATAAACAGTTTCAACAATTGGCATGCGAACCTGATATTGTTTCATAAGCTTATATGCAATTTCAATATTATCAATGCTTTCTATCGTTTGCCCTACCTCTTTTTTTGCTTCTTCAATGGTTGCTCCTTTTCCAATTAATAAACCTGCTTTTCTATTTCTACTATGTTCACTCAAACAAGTAACTATCAAATCTCCTAAGCCTGTTAATCCATAAAAAGTATTTTGTTTTCCTCCCATAGCTACTCCTAATCTAGAAATTTCAACCAAACCTCTAGTAATTAGTGCAGCAAAAGAATTATCTCCTAGTCCCATCCCAGCCGCAACACCTGCACAAAAAGCAATAATATTTTTCAAGCCTCCTCCTAATTCTACACCTTTTACATCCTTAGAAGTATATATTCTTAAATCAGGGCAGGCAAAATTATTTTTTACAATTTCACACACTTCTTCATGTTCAGAAGCAATTACAAGTGCGGTAGGGACTCCTATACTGACTTCTTCTGCATGACTAGGGCCAGACAAAGCACCAATTTTCGAAAATGGTAACTCTTCTTTTAAAACTTCATCCAATGTATATAATGTTTCTGCTTCAAATCCTTTAGAACACATAATGACTGGTTGGTCTTTTACATATAGTTTATATTGTTCTATTACATTTCTCGTAGCTTTCGATGGAGTAACATGTAAAATAATATCAGAATTTTCTATTACCTCCTTAAAGTCAAGAAAGCATGTTATTCCTTTTGGAATTCTTACATCAGGCAAAAATTTACATCTTCTCTTCTCATTTATTAACTTTGATTCTTCTGATGAAAAAGACCATATTTTGATTTCATGACCTACTTTCACCAAATGAACAGCTAGTGCTATCCCCCAACTACCACTACCAATAATTGCAATTTTCATTTTGTCTCTCCTTTATTCTGTTTTTTTCTTAAAGCTTAATTTGTTTTCCGTTCCATTCAAAATTCTTTTTATATTTTCTCTGTGATTAAAGCATACAAATAATCCTATGATAATTCCATAGATTATATACCCAAAGTCGATTCCTTCTACTCCTTGTACAAGATAGTTATTATGAATAAAAATTGTAAGGATAGGAAATAAAATAGCTGCTAACACAGACCCAATAGATACCATCCTAGTAATCGCCATAATCACTAATGCAAACACTAAACAAATTAATCCAATTTGATAATTTGTTGTAATTAATACTCCTAAAGCAGTAGCAACTCCTTTTCCTCCTCTGAATTCAAAAAAGATAGGAAACGTATGTCCAACAATTACAAATATCCCTGCAATTTGTACTAATAAAGCTTTATTCGTATCTCCTATTATCAATCCTAAAATAAATGCAAGTAAAACAGCCACAACGCCTTTTAAAATATCACATATCAAAGTAATGAAAGCCGCTTTTTTCCCAACTGTTCGTAACATATTGGTTGTTCCAGCATTTTTGCTTCCTTTTTCTCTTACATCAAAACCAGCCATTTTTCTGCTTAGAATAACTGAAAAATTAATACTCCCTATAAAATAAGCAATAATTGCCATTGTCGCATATTCCCACATAAAAAATTCCTCCTTTTAATCTTCTTTTTTTTCTCTAATAATAGTTCTAATTGGCGTTCCTTCTAATCCAAAATTGCTTCTGATTTGATTTAATAAATATCTTTCATATGAAAAATGAAATAATTCTTTATTATTTACAAAAAATACAAATGTTGGTGGTTTTGTAGAAGCTTGTGTAGTATATAGTATTTTTAGTCTTTTTCCTTTATCCGTCGGAGGCTGTACTATTGCAATTGCCTCATTAATTACTTGGTTTATCATCGCAGTTGAAATTCTCATTGCATTATTATTTGCAACCTTGCGGATTAATTCAAAAAGTTTATCTACTCTTTTTCCCGTTTGGGCTGAAATAAAAAGGATAGGCGCATAAGTTAAATAAGAAAGTCTTTGATAAACTTCTTGTCTAAATTTTTCTAGCGTTCCCGTTTCTTTTTCTACCAAATCCCATTTATTTACTACAATGATTAATCCTTTACCAGCTTCATGAGCTTCTCCAGCTATTTTAGCATCTTGATCTGTAACTCCTGTTGTCGCATCAATTAACATTAAGCATACATCTGCTCTTTCAATTGCTAAAATTGTCCTTATAACACTATATTTTTCAATTTTTTCTTCCACTTTGCTCTTTTTTCTTATCCCAGCAGTGTCGATAAATATGTATTTCCCCTGTTCGTTTTGGAATTCAGAATCAATGGCATCTCTGGTTGTTCCCGCAATTTCACTTACGATGTTTCTATTTTCTCCTAAGATTTTATTCACTAAAGAGGACTTTCCAGCATTCGGTTTTCCTATTACAGCCACTTTAATTACTTCATTTTCTTCTTCCAATTCATTTTCTTCTGGAAAATGTTCATATATAGCATCTAGTACGTCTCCTATTCCAATTGCATTAGCACTTGATACCAAATATGGCTCTCCTAAGCCAAGACTATAGAATTCATACATTGTATCTTTTGCCTTTTCATAATTATCTGCTTTATTGCATACTAGAACAATTGGTTTTTTTGATTTCTTTAACATAACAGCAATATCTTCATCAATCGCCGTAACTCCTTGTTTAATATCTGTTAACAATATAATTACATCTGCAATTTGTATTGCCATATTAGCCTGTTCTCGCATTTGAATGGAAATAGTATCTTCTGCATCCATTTCAATTCCACCAGTATCTATTAGTGTAAAGTCTCTTCCTCGCCAATTTGCTTCACCATAAACTCTGTCTCTTGTCACTCCCGGTGTATCTTCTACAATGGATATACGCTGTCCTATGATATAATTAAAAAAAGTAGATTTTCCTACATTAGGTCTTCCTATAATTGCCACCATCGGTTTTGCCATTATTTTCACCTCGCACATTTATTTTATCTCATCTCTTTTATTTTTGCAATGATTCTCAAAAATTATTTTTAAATTGACATTATTTCGATTTATGATATAATAGAAGTATTGTTTTACATAATATAGGAGGAAGAGCTCATGAAGAATTTCTTTAGTAAGTTAATTTCTCGGTTTCGTCATAGGAAAAAAACATGCACAAGTGAAACTCTACTGCTAGCAGTTCTTGTATCATCAAAAACACGCACCAGCAAAATCTGGAAAAATCTAAGCTTTGATGAACGTGTAAAAGCGATCAGAAAAGCAAGTTTAATCCAGAAAGTCTCTTTGTTTGGATGCATTGAAGCAGAATATCTATGTCTTTTTTCTTTTTGTATGAGTTTTGTGGAATTTTCAAAAGTATATTCTACTCTTGACTTCCGGAAACAACTTACATTCTGGAAAAAAGATATCTTACCTCCCGATTTGCAAGTTTCTCTTTGGGTATCTCTATCCTTAGAGAGTCGCTTAAAATTGTGGCGAGTCTTTAGTTTGTCAATGCAAATTGATTTATGGAAGAATTTGCCTGACAGACTTAAAGCAGATTGTTGGAATGAACTGTCTTTTATGGAAAGGAAGAACTTATTCAATTCTCTTGATTATTTTGAACGCAGTCATCTGACTGACTTACTTATCAATTCTCAACAGAAGAGCAAATCCTACTATTAAAAAAAACGCCTTAATAGGCGTTTTTTATTGCATAGGAAAAATCGTCAGATTTTTTCCGGAGCAACAAGGTTAAGTTACATATCTTATTTATTAGTATTTACTTCTTCTTTATATATGCTAACTTGTTTTTTATCTTTTCCTTTTCTTTCAAATTTTACTTTTCCTGTTTCTAAAGCATATAATGTATCATCACTACCGATTCCTACATTCATACCTGGATGTATTTTGGTTCCTCTTTGTCTTACTAATATGTTTCCTGCTTGAACAAATTGGCCATCAGCTCTTTTAACTCCTAAACGTTTTGCTTGACTGTCTCTACCGTTTTTTGTACTACCTCCACCTTTTTTATGAGCCACTTTCTTTCACTCCCCTCTTCATAATAAGTTTAAAATCTCATTATTTATTAGCAGTTTCTGCTTTTTTTATTGTAGTTTTCTTAGCAGTTGTCTCTTTTGCAGGAGCTTCCTTTTCGGTTGTTTCTGCCTTTTTAGCTGCTGTCTTTATTCCTGTAATTTCTACTTTTGTATATGGTTGTCTATGTCCTTGTTTTCTTCTATAGTTCTTTTTAGGTTTCATTTTATAGACAATAATCTTTTTGTGTTTACCATGAGAAACTACTTTTCCTTCTACTTTTACATCTTTAACATATGGGTTTCCGATTTGTACTTTTCCTTCATTAGATACTAAAACAACATTAGAAAAAGTTACCTTTTTTCCTTCAGCTGTATCTAGTTTTTCAAAAAATACAACATCTCCCTCTGTTACTTTGTACTGTTTACCACAGCTTTCAATAATTGCGTACATCTTTATGTACACCTCCCTTTTCGTATACTCGCTAACCGGAAATTTTAGGTAGCCAACAATTTTGGCATTTATGAACCTTTATTAAGCGGTTTACAGACATTTATTTTAGCATGTTCTTATATATTTGTCAATACTTTATGAATTAAATTCCAATTTGATTTCCTAGTTTTTCTTTTACCATTTGTTTTAATAAGATATTTTTTTCTTGTTCTAACTTGCTATCCTCTTCCATAACATGTATTGCTACTTTTTGAGCTAATTTTAAAATATCCATATCTTCAAATAAATTGGCTATTTTAAAATCAGGTATACCATGTTGTTTTGTGCCAAAGAAATCTCCCGTTCCTCTTAGTTCTAAATCTTTTTCAGCAATTTTAAAACCATCATTGGTATTGGTCATAACCTGCATCCTTTGCCTTAATATTTCGGAATTTCCATCATATTTTAAAATACAATAAGATTTATATTCTCCTCTTCCCACTCTGCCTCTTAATTGATGTAGTTGTGCTAATCCAAATCTTTCTGCATTTTCTATCACCATAATACTAGCATTAGGAATATTTACTCCTACTTCAATTACGGTAGTAGAAACTAATAGGTGAATTTTGCCATTTTTAAATTCTTCCATAATATGATCTTTTTCTTTTTGCTTCATTTTTCCATATAAGCATTCCACTCTATAGTTAGGGAAAATTTGGTTCTTATATTTTTCTGTTAATTCTATAACAGATTTTACATTCATTTCTTCATTTTCTTCAATAAGAGGACACACAACATAAGCTTGTCTTCCGCTTTTAAATTGTTCCTCCATGAAATGGTTTACTCTGTCTTCCATTTGTTTCCTTACAGCGTAAGTTTCAATTGGTTTACGATTAGGTGGCAGCTCATCTATGATGGAAATGTCTAAATCCCCATAAAGAATTAGTCCCAATGTCCTTGGAATAGGTGTTGCTGTCATAACTAAAACATCTGGATGAGTACCTTTATTGGTGATTGTCGCTCTTTGTCTTACACCAAATCTATGCTGTTCATCTGTTACAACAAGACCAAGATTTTTAAAAACAACGTTTTCTTCCAAAATGGCATGCGTTCCAATTAATACATCAATATCTCCATCTTGTAATTTCTGTAATAGTTCCTCTTTCTTTTTCTTGGTAATGGAACTAATTAAAAGTTCACAGCGAATTCCTACTTTTCCAAGTATTTCTTGAAAGCTTTCTAAATGTTGTGTTGCAAGGATGGCTGTTGGTGCCATAATTGTTGCCTGATAACCGGATTTAACCGCTTTATATATAGCAATAATTGCTACAATCGTTTTCCCGTGAGCCAACATCTCCTTGTAATAATCTGTTCATTATTTTATTGCTTTCCATATCACTATCAATTTCTTCTAATACTCTTAACTGTGCTTTCGTAAGTTTAAATGGCAATTGATTGATTAATTCCGACATTTTTACATTTTTGCTAAAAGCAATACCTGGTTCTTCAATCATATATTTATTTTTTAAAGCAAATAAACTCAATTGCACATGAAATAATTCTTCAAATACCAGTCTTTTTCTTGCTATTTCTAACTCTTTAAAACTATCTGGAAAATGAATCTGCTTAATTGCTTGTTCAATATTACAAAGATTGCAGGCTTTTTTGATATATTCTGGCAAAGTTTCTGGTAAGTCCTTCACATCTATCAATGCATTTTCCATAATTCTGATTAAAGTATTTTGTGGCAATTCATAAGTAGATGGATAAACTGGCATAATTTTGCCTGTTTTTTTTACTTCTC
The DNA here is from genome assembly GCA_944390445.1 of uncultured Clostridia bacterium. GTDB lineage: Bacteria > Bacillota > Clostridia > TANB77 > CAG-508 > CALXRW01. Next base: position 7,635 of record CALXQB010000057.1, read on the forward strand.
CTTCTGGTTCAAAGATAGGAGAATTCATATCTATTTTCCCAAAGGTATTTTTGGCTTTCCCGAAAAAACGATATTTTTTTCCTCTACTTATCTGATTCTTTAAATAAGATTGATTGTACCAAGTTATGGTTGCAACTCCTGTTTCATCTTCCACAGTCACTTGATAAATCACCATATTTTTTCGAACATACCTTTCCCTCATATTGGTGATAACTCTTGCTTCTATTAAAACATTTTCATTATCCATAACTTGAGAAATAGGTGTTACCTTTGTTCTATCCTCGTACTCCCTCGGAAAATGTGTAATTAAATCTTGTAAAGTATAAATATTTAGTTTTTTAAAAGCATCTACTCTGCGTGGTCCTACTCCTTTTACATATTGAATTTCTTTTTTTAGGTCTAACACTCGTTTCTCCTTTCTATTAATTAATACTCCACTTTCATCAAACATAATCCATATGGCGGAAGTGTTTTCCCTGCCCTTTGTCTTTCTCTTGATTCAATAATATCAGGGATTTCTTCTGGCTTGATTTTTTTCATTCCAACTTCTAATATAGTACCAGCAATAATTCTTACCATATTATATAAAAAACCATTTCCTGTTAATTCTATGTAAATCCTGTCTCCTTCTTTTCTTACTTCTGCATGATAAATGGTTCTTACACTGGATTTACTACTTGTCCCACTAGCTTTAAAAGCTGCAAAATCATGTTCTCCCTCAAAATAAGATATTGCTTTTTGCATCGCAGGCATGTCTAATTGTTGTGATATATGATATTCTAAATTTCGGTAAATTGCTGTACCATATAAAGAATTATTAATAGTATAACGATAAGTCTTTTTCTTACAATGATATCTTGCATGAAAACTTTCTTCTACTTCTGTCGCTTCTTTTATTACAATGCTTTTTTTTACTTTAGAATTAATAGCAATTGGTATTTTTTCAATCGGAATATTGCTATCGGTCTTGAAATTAGCTACTTGTCCCAAACTATGTACACCTGCATCTGTTCTCCCTGATGCATTCAATTCTACTTTTTCGCCTGTAATTTCTTCAATTGCTCTTTCAATTTCTCCTTGTATATTTAATTAGATCGGAAGAGCGTCGTGTAGGGAAAGAGTGTAGATCTCGGT
>CALXQB010000058.1 GCA_944390445.1 uncultured Clostridia bacterium
GTGTGTGTGTGTGTGTACAGCTACAACGGTTTTCATCATTTTATTTTCTCCTTTCTTTTCCTTTTATTTTGTCTATATTTTTGTTTTTCTCTTTCGTTTTATGATAATGTATCTTAGTATGACTAAAGTGATACATACTCCCGCAATACTTCCTATCACGAAATAAAATCCATTGTTCTTCTCCTCTTTTTCCCCTTCTGCCTCTTCATAATAGTTTCTTATTTCTTCTGGCTGTTCTTCTATTTTTTCTGTTTCGGATTTTATTTCTTCTTTTGTTAATAATTCCTCTTCTGCATAGATTTCATGCTCTCCTGTTTCACTATTATACATGGTTACATAGTTTGCATTTTGACTTAAGTTTTCACTGATTGGCTTTTCTTTCAGTTTCTCTTCGATTTGTTTTGTTTTTTCATAGCTTTCTTGTATTGTTGTCGTTTCTTCTTTACTATTCCATTGTTCTCCTATGTATTCCCATAAGCTCATTTCTTCTTTTTGCTTATCTTCATATACTACATTTCCTGTCATATAATTAAATACTTCTACATTGCCATTTTCATAATATACCATTGCCTCTTTTTGCTCACTATTTACTGCTAATGTCTTGATCTCTTCATTTTTGAAGTTTTCTGGGTAAGTGATTGGTGTTTTGAAATCATATAATTTTCCATCTGTCCCTAGGATTGTTTCATATTCTTTTTCATTATAGGAATCTATAATTTTGTCTGCTTGTACTTTTTCTAGTTTTCCATCTGTTGCTGTTAAAGTATTATAGTTTACTGCTAATATAGCATTTACTGCTTGTCCATTTACTGTACTATAGGTTCCATAAGTCTCAATCTCATTTCCATCATATTCATATGTTTCTTTACTTTCTTGTTCAATTAGCTCTAACTCTGGAACAGCTTCTTCTTCCCATGTATTTTCTGCTATATGATATAATTTACTATTTTTTCCTAATGCTTGTCCTTCTTGCACATTTACAAATTTTCCTTCTACCGCTTCTCCTTTTACTACCAGGCTTTCATCTTTTAAATAAGCTGTGATTCCATTACTATTACTTGCCTCATTTTTCACTTCTTCTGGGTTTATTATAACTGTTTCTTCTTGTTCGCTATTTGCTAGAGTTAATGTAATAGGTACTTGATAATTATAGGCAAAGGTATAGGTTCTTTGGTTTAGTTCAATTGTATTGGCTTCTGTATTTTCTGTTTCATAAGTTAAACTTGTTCCTTCTTCTATGCTACTTACATCTAAATTTAATTTATTTGCACCAATACTATATGCTGTCATTCGTGGTAAAACACTATTTGTTGTAATTCCTTGTCCACCTGGTTCTGTTGGTAAGTCTATTCCGGTTTGTTCTGGAACATCGCTCCTATTTAAAATTGGATATTTATTTTGACTTAATACATTATAATTAAATTGTGTTCCCCAACCTAATTTTACCGTATAAAAACTTGGTGTTTTTAAATTTTCTAAGCTTGCATATTGACTACTTGTAAATGTATCGTTTTGCTCATTAATGAACTCTCCATTTATTGTTGAATATTCATATATATAAATCTGACTCATTTTATAGTTATCTTCTTTTCTGCCTCCTATCCCCAATGATGCTGTTTCTTTTTCATCACATATTATTTGTGCTTCTACGAGATTTCTATAATAATAATTTCTTCCGCTTTGGTAATATAATGGTACACTGGTATCTCCTATTATTCCCCCTGCTTTTTCTGGTGCTTTAATTGTAGAATTTGCTATGTAATTAAGATAAATATAGGATGTTGAATAGTTTGCTGCCATATTGGTGTTTTCTAAATATCCTATTATTCCTCCTGCTGTATGTTCTGTTGCTGTGATTTCTGCATCTACATAATTATATATAAAAGTCCCTTGATTTATTTCTCCAGAAATTCCTCCTACTTTGGAATATCCCTCTATTGTTGTATCTTGTACATAGTTATATGAAATTTGTCCTCCAAGATTATATAAACCGATTATTCCACCAACTTGGCTTCCATAAGATTGAATTTTACTATTTTTTACAGCCATATTTTCTAGTTTTACCCAAGCTGCTGTATTTCCTCCTATTCCTCCTATTTTATTACTCTTTTCTGTTGTTCCTATTATATTACAACTATCTACTATTATTGGTCCCTTACTTGTTCGTTGATTTAAGATTCTTCCTGCTATTCCTCCGTATTTCTTCTCCACTTCCCTGTATTGTATTATTATATGATTTTAAGTAACTAATGTCTTCTGTTCCAGATATGTTTAAATCTGTTTGTGTAAGAGAACCTACTATTCCTCCAACATATGAGTTGCCTGTTATATTGCTTTCTTCTATCGTTATATTGCATCCTTTCCCATATCCTAAAATTCCCCCTACATAATCTGCTCCTGTTATGTTTATAGAATTTGCATTTATGTTTTTTAGTCTAGATTCTATTTCATTATAATATGTTTGATATCCAACAATACCACCACTATATTCTCCACTAGCTTCTACTATAACATTTTTTGCATCCAAATTTTCTATGCTAGCATTATCTATTCGTCCAGTAAATCCTCCTACATTATGATAGCCTTTTATAGAAATATCTTCTAATATGATTTGCTCAACTTCTCCTAACTGAATCATTCCAATTAAGCCTGTATATGGTTGATTTGGTGCATCTACTGTTATATTTTTGAATGTAATATTCTTAGCATTTGCATTTAACATTCCTATTACACCATTATATGGGACTGAATTTTTAGAGGTATTGGTAAGAGTAATATTCTCAAATGTAATGTTTTCTAAATTTGTTTGTATACTTTGTATTAGTCTAATGGGTTCTGCTGAATTTGTTTGTATTGTTATATTAGTTAACTTTTTGTTTCCATCTGATTCAAATCTTCCCATATTTACATTTGATTTTATATTTGTTCTACCAGTAAAGTCAATGTCTTCCATTAATCGATAGTTTTGGTAAGTATCAGTTTCTATTTGCTGCCAATCTTCATAAGTATAAAGTTCTTTATAAAAAATAGCTTCTATTTTTGTATTTACTTTTTGTGTTTTTTCTTGTCCAGATTCTTCATATACTAGCTCATAGATTTTATAGCTATCATAATATTTAGTTGGTGTTCCTATAAATTCTACATATGTTTTACCATTCTCATTTGTTTGTTTTGTTATGCTTGTTTCCATATCTTCTACATTGATTTTTACAATATTTAATTGCTCTGGATTCTGTATAGTGAGCCTTCCTGTAAGTCTTGTTTGTTCTTTATTTATTCCAACAGCTTCTATTATTAATGTCTCATCTTTTTCTATAAAATTGTCATCCTGATATGGTAAAAGTGTTTGTGTGTCTGCATAATATAGTTTAGGTAAAATTCCTTCTTCTACTTTGCGATAGTCATATGCATTTCCCCAATTCAATATATTCGTATATGTATTAGAATTGCTTAGCTGTTCTTTTGAAAGTAAAATGGCATCTCGCACATCATTTGATATAAATCCATTTATTCTCTGTCTATTATATGCATAATTTCCTGTATAGTCATTTTCTGATCCAATGATTCTATTTGGATACTCTAAATTACTTTTTTGATAGATATCTCCAAGAGCTAAATTACCACTCGCTTCTCCACTGGAAGTTATATTTTCTTGCCCTATTATTCCTCCTATGAAATTTGACATACTTTCTAAATTCATTAAACTATAACAATTCAGTACAGAAGAATCTTGTGCTACTCCTATAATTCCTCCTATATTTGGTGTATTTGATATAATTTCTCCTTGTGTATAGCAATTTTCTATTCTTGTAAATGAAGCTCCTGTTCCTGCAATTCCTCCTATTCCATAAGATACTTCTACATTGCTGATATTTATTTGGGCATTTTGTACATAACAATTTTTTATGCTTCCTCCACTAGTATACCCTACTATTCCTCCCACATAGCTTGTTGTTCCATTTGTTATTTGTACATTTAAATCTCTTACAGAGCAATCTTGTATACTTCCTCCACCTAAAAATGATACTATCGCTCCAACCCTATTTGCATTCTTTGTAGTTATTATTATGTTCATTTTGTTTATATGCACATCTTGTATTTTGGTTTGGTTATTTGTATTATTAATAATTCCTGGATATGTACTAGTCATTGTTATGTTTTCAAAATTGATATTTGTTAAAGTTCCATAAAATGTAGGAAATATAGCTCCTATTGTATTTATATTTTTTACCGTATGTCCATTCCCATTTAATTTTCCTCTAAATGTTGTATTGATTCTAATATCATTACTGTAATTCATAAAGTCTAGGTCTTGCATTAGCATATAGTTTTCATTTGGAGACACACTTATTTGTTTCCAATCTTCTATATTATTAATTGGCCTAAACAATTCAATATTTAATATTCTTTCATTTTCTTCAAAATTCCTAGTATAATTATTACCAAATGCTCCTTGTGTGGTAATACTCATTACACTATATCCTGAAATATATCTTGAAGGATTGTTTAATTTTATTTTTACTTTGCTTACTCCATCTGCATATTCTTGTGATAAAATTTCTGTGTTTAAACTTTCTACCTGAAATCCTACAATTTGCTCCCCTGATGGATTATGTACATTACAATTAATAGTTACCTCATCTGCCTTTTGTTCTAGAACTTCTATTGATAAAATATCTGCTAAGTCTTCATCTTCTACTTCTGGGAGTTCTATATATTCCTGTCTTGGCATTACTTCTGGCATTATTACATGTGGATAGTATCCATTTGAAACTAATTCATCTACTTCAAATTGTCCCTGAGTATTTAACAAGCTATTTTGAAAGTTAACATCTCTTAATGCCAACATTGTTGTTTTTGTATGATATGAATTGCTAAATATTTCATCACAAAAATAATAATTGTTTTCTACCCTGTTGTTACTAATTGACCATATATTAGGTCCTTGTGTAAAGTTTGTTATGTTTTGACCAATTCCTACTGAATATATGTTTTGAACGCTTGCTGAATCATAACTACTACATACAATATTACCAACCGCCCCATTTGGATTGTTTTCATTTAAATCTACATTTACTAAACTGTATATATTTTTTACCATCCCATTTCGGTAATTGTGTATACATGCTGTTGCTAATTTTGCTGGTTGTGTTGTTGAATCTCCTTGGTATGCTTTTATATTTTCTCCATAAAAATATCCGTTTTGTATTGCACCATCTCTGTTTTGCCAAACTCCTGCTGTACAATCGCTTAACCCATAAAGTGGCTCTTGTAAATGTACTACAAAATTATCAATAATTCCATAATTAATGCGACCTATTAAATATATGTATGAATTTGAAAGTGGTACACTTTCTAATAAATTAATTTGAAAGTTTCGTATAGTTCCTTTGTTTTCATTAAAAAATCCCCAATATGAATATCCTGATTTAATTTCAAGTTTTAAATTTATTACAATGTTTTCTATCCTTCCTTTTTCGCCAATATAATTAAACAATGGCATATCTCCCCATTTTTGTTCTATATACACAGAATGTCCATTAAAATCTACTTTACCTTCAAATTCTATTGTTTGTGTTCCATAATTAAAATATGCTGCTGTTTCTGCTTGAGAAAAGTCTAAATCATTTACTACTACATATTCTCCATATGGTTGTATTTCTCTATATTCTTCCTCATTTCTGATGGCCTTTATTTCTTTTTCCGCCTCTATTTCTAACTCATAATAGTCTAAAATATAAAATCTATCTCTTACATTCACTAATAGTTCTATTCTACATGTTGTTCCTTCTTTTAGGTTTTGGAATTTTTTAATGGCATTTTCTACTTTTCCGTTTTCTATTTCTTCATAGCGTTCTTCTTGGATTAAGCTGCCATTTTCATATAAACGAATATAATAATCCCTTGTTGTGATTTCTCCTTTTCTATCTTCTAAATTTACTCCTACTTCTAATTCTCTTTGATAACTAAATGGTTCATAACTACTTTTTCTATTTCCCAATTCTACTTGTAAGTTTTTTAATAGAAGCCCTTGGTTGGCTGATGTGTAAAATCCTAAATATCCGGTTTCATCTATTGTTACTGTATATTGATATTCTTTATATTCACTTGTACTTAAGTTCTCTATTTTTGTCCTATTTGAAGTTTCCTTATTGTTTTGAATTCCAACATCGTAATTATTTTCATCTCCTATTAGCATTGCTTCAAAAGAAATTGTTACTTCTTGTCCTATATATTCTGTAAAATCATAGACAAATTTTCTTTTTGCATAATAGGTGTCTTGTACCAGTTTTAATACGCCTGTTTCTTTATCATATTCTTTTCCATAAATAGATGCTCCTGTACCAAAGAATATATCAATAAACCAATTATTTTTTGATTCTACATTGATTAAATTTTTCCCTGTTCCTTTTTTACTTAAATCATGTAGTTCTAACTCTCCTGTTATGTTAATTTCTGTATAGATTGTTCTTGTTTCTAATACATAATTTGCTTGGTAGGTGCTATTGTCTCTTCCTTCATTATACTGTTCTGCAATAAATGTGATCGTATAATTTTGATTTGGTTCTAATCTATCATACTGTTTTCTTATGTCTTCCTGATTTTTGGTAATATTTTCTACAGATATTAGATTGCTTTTTTCGTCTCTGATTTCCATTCTCACATAATCTAGTAATATACTTCCATCTTCATCTTGTACAGCTACATCAAAGTCTATTAAATCTCCTGTTACAAATTGGTTTTTGATAATTACTTGTGCTGGTTTTTTTCTTGTGATAAAACTCGTTTGGGTTTGTTCTTTATTTGCGGTTTCTTCTACACTTCCTTGTTTTACTGTTGTGATAATTTCATAATGATATTCTGTATTACTATTTAGTCCTTGTAGTCTTATGGTTATGGTCTCATTTGTTTTAATTTGGTTTACATCTAGTTCATATGTTTCAAATTCATTTCCATTTTCGTCTGTTATTTTTAAGTTACTTTGATGAATAATTTGTATTAGTCTTTTATCTGTTTTGATTTCGTCTAATTGTATTGTAATTTCTGCTTTGTTTTGTTCTATGTTGATTGCTTCTGTGTTCCAGAATAGTTGTCCTAAACTTGCGAGTGGCATTGTGGTAAAGTTGGTATCTAATAATAATTGTTCTCTTCTTATTCCGGTTCCATCTTCTAGGTCATAGTCTGCATAGAATTTTATGTTGTAATAGGAGTTTGGGTCTAAGTCTGTTCTTTCTATTTCTTTTTCATTTTCCTCTAGTTCTCCTCGTATTTCTTCTCCACTTGCATTTGTTATTACATAGTGATAATTTTCTAATTTTACATTGTCTTTATTATTTAAGTTTAGAGTTATTTCTGTTTTTCCTACTTCTTGGGTTTTCATTTGAATTCGTAAACTTGGCGCTTGTTTTGCTGTTCTCGTTCTTCCTTCTGCATTTTCTACTGCAAATTCATTTCCATCTTTATCGTACATATGAATTCTATAGGTGATATTTTTGTTTGATGTTACTGTTTCATTTGTTTGGTAGGTAATGGTTTGTTTGTTTTTTAAATTTGCTACTTCTTCATTACTCAAACGATATTGTATTCCATCAATTTCTATCTCTATTCTGCTAATTCCTTTTAATACTTCATCTGTTGCTTCATTTTCCATATAGAAGTTTTTAATTTCTATTTTATTAGAATATACTTGTCCTGGTTCGTGTTGTATATAAATATTTCCTAAGGTATCAATCGATTTTGTTGTAAATTCTCCTTGATAAAATGTTTCTTCTACTTGGTTATTATTTTCATTTAGATAAATATATGTTCCCTCTACTTCAAATTCTGTGTCTGGCACTAGGCTTGTTAATTCTAAATTCCCTGCTCCTGTTATTTGTCTTCTTTGATAAATTCTATTGTTTCTTCTTATGATAAATGTTGCTCCAAGTACTCTTCCTTGTGGGTCTTGTATCTCAATATTGGTTCTTGCTGTATATACTCCTGCTTCAAAGTTACTTGCTGTTATGGTTGGCTTAATATAGGTTTGTTCAGTCTCTTCACTTGGTTCTTGGTTTTCTTCTATGGTTGTTTCTATGTTTATTGTATTTTCTTCTTGTTGCTCGTCTGCTTCTGGTAAAATATTTACTTCTTCTTGAATAATTCCTAATTTTAGTAATAGTTCTTCATAAGTTATTTCTATATTTTCTTCTTCTGTTACTTTTTGTATCGTAATTTGGCTTGTTTTGTCGATTTCTAGTATATTATGATAGAAGAGTCTTTCTCCTTCAATTGTATAATATGTGATATGGTTTTCTGTAAAGTAAAGAATACTGT
>CALXQB010000059.1 GCA_944390445.1 uncultured Clostridia bacterium
TCTGGTCTTTTTTGTGCTACATCCTCCTCATCTTCCCATACTTTCGTTACTCGAATATCTACTAGATACTCTACTGGTGTTGTAACTATTGCTACATTACTTTCAATTTCTTCTATTGTTTCTGTTCCTATGCTTATTTTTCCCACTGCTTCATTTTGTATGTTACTTATAACGTCTATATCCTTATATACAAAGCTAATTTTTTTAGTAATATTAATTACCTTGTCTCCACCTGTAAAAGTATCAATATTTTCTATTGTTTCTGTCCATGTTATAGTTTTATTTTCTGGGTTATACACTCCTCCACTTTCTGCAATTGTGTTTGCTTTACTTTCGTCTATTTCATATGGCAATTGGTCAACAATGGTTACAGTTGCATTCCCCTTGTAATCCTCTACAGTTGCTTGGTAATGAATTGTATATTCAATTGCCTCTCCAATAGTAATTTCTTCTGTTGAGGCATCCATCGTAATCGTTGAATTTACAACAGGTTCTACTCTCTCATTTATCCATGAAGTAGTTGTACTTGGATAACGTTTTTCAATGCTGAACTCTTGACCATCTTCTGGTAATACATACATTTCAGGCACATCTGTCTGTGTTACAATATATTCCCCAACCTCTAATTCTATTTCTATTTCTCCGTCTGCATTTGTAGTATATACTCCTACTAAGTCTCCCTCTTTTGTTTGAATAGTAAATTCTGCTCCTTCAATAGGATTTCCATTTTCTGCATCATTATTTCGAATGATGTATGTTCTTTTTGCTTTTTTATAATAAAAGGTTACAGTAATCTCTTCTCCTTCATATGTTCCATAATCATTATCTGGAAAATTCGTCATTGATAATTCATATTTATTACTTAATTCTTCATCATTTATTGGTTCTACATAATATTCTGTTCCTTCTATTCCTATATATGTTTCGTCTTCTGCTGGCTGTCCATCTTTTAGTGGCACAGGGGTTTCTGTTCCTTCTATATAATGGTGTACTACCAATTGAACTGTTTTGTCGTAATAGAAATTTATTATATTATCTGTTAATCCTATTTCTATTGTTTGACTTGTTGGTTCTATTTTATTATATCCTTCTATTTCTATTGCTTCTTCTATTACCTTTTCTCCTAGTAGTTTCCCTTCTACTATTTTACTTTCTGCTACTTTGTTTGTTCCTCCTTTTTGATAATAGTTTACTGTATAACTGTATGTTGGTAATTCTACTCTTTTTGTTTCTCCTATATTTCCTACTTGATCTATTGGAGCTATATATACATATTTTACATTCTTTGCATCTGTTAAGTTTATTTCATTTGTTTCTATATAAGTGCCTTCTCCTTCTCCTATTTCTTTTGTTTCCTCATTGCTTGCTATGTATCGATACCCTACTACTCCTGATCCTTCTCCTAAAGTCTCATGTAAATCATTTGCTGTTATGATAATTTTGTTATTTTCGATTGTAGTATTTGTTATGTTTGGAGCTGTATTATCTAATTTTCCTATATCTACTTTTACCATTTGTTCATTTCCTAATTCATCTTTTAGGTAAATAGCTGCTGTTACTTTATCATATACATCTCCATAAAAATTGTAGGTTCTTGTGTATTGATCATTATTTTTTTGTGCTATTTTATAGTCATCTGCTGTATTAAATGCTATTTGCACATTTCCTATTCCTTGGTCTTCAGCTGTAAAAGCTATTTGTTTGTTTTTACTCCACTGACTTGTGTAGTCTTCATTATTTATTAGTGTTGGTGCTTTTGCATCTAAGTTTTGTATTTCTATATTTTGACTTGTTTCATTTCCATATCTATCTTTGGCTTTTACTACTAAAGTTTCTGCTTCTCTTGCTTCTGCTACTATATCAAAAGTTCTCGTAAATGTTTTATCTCCATTGCTTGTGGCTGCTCCATATTCTTGAATACAATTTCCTGCTAAATCATATAGCCCTATACTTACTGTATCACTATAGGAATCATAGCAATCCACTGTTAATGTTGCTTTTTGGCTATATCCATTTATGATTTCTGATCTATTTATTTGTGTATTTGTTATAGATGGGGCTTCCGTATCTGGACTGATATACGTAGCAATTGCATATGTCTTTCCAAATTCATTTGGATTTCCATTTATGTTTTTAAAACAATAATCACTATTCATTCTTACATTTACTGTTCCTTGAAATCCATCTTTTATATATGCTTCATATTCCACCAAATATAAACCAGAGTTAATTCCTTCTGTTCCATATTCTGGTTTATTGTAATATTCGCTTGGCAACTCAATTACATGTGCAGATGTTAAAGACTCAAGTGCCTCACCAGAATTTAAAAGTGGTGACCATGTTGCCAACCCATACGTTTTTGCCCAAGTTGCATCTCCTAGCAATTGATAGATTCCTCTCATTGTCCAGTGTAGATTATTTTCTGAATCCTGTATTTCTTCTTGATGTAAAACTTTATATACGGGAATGCCACAATTTTCACATAAATATGTTTGACCATCTGAATCCAATGTATTAGAATGATGACAAAATTCAGTTAAAGCAGAAAAATCATAACCACATCCAACACATTGTTTTAAATTTCTACAATCTATCGGATTGCCTTCATCATCTATACACTCTCTTATTGTTTTTTCTCCATCAGCAGTTATCACTGTTTTAGCACCACATTTTGCACATTCCCCTATATAATGTATATAGGTTGCCGGATTTTGAACATAATTTCCTTCCTCATAATACATTATTTCATGATCTATAAATGTTGATACAGAATAACCACATCCATCTGTACACTTTTCTACCATATAGGTTTCACAAATTCCAGAACCAGTTGTTTCTTTATGGTGATTTTCTTTATTTATCACATCACCACATATGAAACATTCCTCCCAATGATAGTTATTGTCATATTTTTTTTCATAGATATGTGTATGGTTTACATCTCCCCCTGTTACCAAACCTGTTAAATCTATATTGGTTATTTCATCTGCAAGATTTGTTATTTTTTGTTGATTTAACATTGATATGATTCTGTTTCTTATACTTTGTACGAAATTGGTTTTCTTTATGGTTTCCGAATTCAAAAAAATACATATAGCAACAATGAATGCTATTACTGTTATTGTGATTATTTTAAATTTTTTATTTTTCATAAAATTTATTTTTTGAGTTCGTTGTATTTTTTTACCTTCTTTCATTTTTCCACTTCCCGATTTTGATTTATATTTATATTTTATAATACTCTCTCTCTTTATTTTTGTAAATGTGTGAGTCTTATTGACAAAAAAATATATAGCTAATCCTTTTACGGAAGCTATATTCCTACATTTTATTTTTCTTATTTTACATTTTTATGTTTTTTTTGTCATTTTTTTGTTAAATTACGCTATTAAATTCGATGTCCCCTTAGGGATGCTTACGCTAATTATTCATTTTTCACTATTCATTCTTCATTATTCATTAATCTAATTTACAACATCACCTATTTTTTTAATGAATAGTAAATCATTTTGGCGTAGTGGTTAATGTTGAACAATCATAAAATACAAATTATGTTTCAAAATAATTTGTTGTGCATGTAGGGATCGCCACCCTCGGCGACCCAGAAAAATAGACAAATTTTTCATTATTCATGAAACAAAGAGAGGAGAAACTTTTTTCATTAAAATTTTCTCCTCTCTATCTATTTTTTTATATTTGTTCTGTTGCTTTTACAATAACTCTTTCTTTGCTGTCTTTTGTACAAGTGATTAGAGTGATTTCTTTTCTTCCATTTGTTACTTGTGTAGTATCACTTACATTTTTTGGATGAACATTATGTTTGTCATAAACTACATAATTTAAGGTTCTATTAGACATATCTGTTAATTGGATAATATCTCCATTTTCTAGTGTTGGCACTTGGCTAAAGAATCTATCATCCCAATAATTATGACCTACGATACAAAAATTTCCTACTTCATTTGGGTCTCCACCCCAGAATTTACAAGGAGCTACTTTTAAGTCTTTCTCAATCCTTTCGTCCGTTGTTTGGAAAACTGGATAATCTACCCCAATTTTAGGAATCACAATTCTTGCAATAGTTGTATAATCAACTCCATTTTCTGTATATGTAACCGTTTTGGCAGGTTGTGGTGGTTCTTCAATTACTTCTTCTTGCTCTTCTGCACTACGGTTTAATACCACTGTGATAATATCATTTTCTTTTTGCGATATTGTTGTTGTATCAACAATTTCTTGTAACTGCATATTTTCTAATATTTTTTGAGAAACTGCTTCACTTTTATTTCTGTCATATTCCGCATATATGTAAAAAGAGGTTAACAAACATAGTAAAAAGACTGAGAAGAAAAACTCAAATTTATAAAATTTCTTTTTTCTTTTCAGTTCTGGTGTAGAATATATTTTTTCGTTTACTAAAATTTGATTCATGTTCTACCCCTTTTGCTTTTTTATTATCCCACAATTTTATTATAATATATTTTTTCCTTTTTGAAAAGAGTTTCTAGCCAACTTCTTCAAAAATTCCTGTATACATACGATAATAAATTCCCTTTTGATTCATCAATTCTATGTGTGAACCTTTTTCTACAATTCTTCCATCATTCACCACTAAAATAATATCTGCATTTACAATGGTAGATAATCTATGAGCAATGACAAAACTTGTTCTTCCTTTTAATAGTTCTTGTATTGCTTCTTGAATTTTTATTTCCATACGTGTATCTACATTACTTGTTGCCTCATCTAGTACTAATATTTGTGGATTATTTAAAATCACTCTTGCTATATTTAATAATTGAGCCTGCCCTTTAGAAATATTTCCCGCATCTTCTGAAAGGATGGTATCATAACCATGAGGCAATCTTTTAATAAATGAATGTGCATTGGCAAGTTTTGCTGCTTGAATAATTTCTTCTTCCGTACTATCTAACTTTCCAAAACGAATATTTTCTCTTACTGTCTCATGGAACATAACTGTGTCTTGTAATACAATTCCAATTGCATTTCTTAAAGACTCTTTACTAACATCTCTAATATCTTTGCCATCAATTAATATTTGGCCTTTGCTTACATCATAAAATCTCATTAGTAAATTCATCATCGTTGTTTTTCCTGCACCTGTTGGTCCAACAATAGCAATAGTTTGCCCTGGCTTTGCTTCTACATTAATATCTTTTAATATCATCTTGTTTTCATCATAGCCAAAATATACATTTTTTAATTCTACATGTCCTTCTATTTTTCCAATGTCTGGTTTTCCTGCATTTTCCTTGAACTCTACTTCTTCATCCAAAATTTCAAAACATCTTTCTGCACCTGCTATACCAGATTGAATTACATTAAATTGGTTGGTGATTTCTGTAATTGGTCTTGAAAATTCCTTTGAAAACTTTGTGTATAGTGCAATAGTTCCTACAGAAATAACACCTCTTACTGCTAACATTCCAGACACCATTGCCGTAATGGCTGTTACTACATTACTTAATCCACCCATAAGAGGCATAACAATTCCTGCAATTGCTTGTGCTAAGAAACCCTCTTTCCTTAGTTTTAGATTTTTTGTATCAAACTCTTCTTTTACTTTTTCTTCTCTATTAAATGCTTTTATGACTTTCTGCCCAGATACATATTCTTCTATATACCCATTTACATCTGCTAAAGCTTGTTGTCCTTTTATGAATTGTTTTTTATTGACCTTTGCTATTCTGCTTACTATAAATAGCATAATTGGTAATGATAATATACTAATAATAGCAAGTGTAGGGCTAATTACAATCATAGCAATTAATGTTCCAATTAATGTTAGTGCTCCTGAAATAATCTGGTTTACACTAGTATTTAGTGCAACGCTAATATTATCAATATCATTTACAATTCTACTCATTAATTCTCCATGTGGATGTGTATCAAAGTATTTAATTGGCAATTTTTGAATCTTATCAAATAAATCTTTTCTCATATCTTTAACTACCTGTTGCGCAATGTTTAACATTGTTTTGGATTGTATATAAGAGAAAAGTGCCGCACAGATTGTAACTCCAATATATACGCCTAACATGCGAATAAATCCCCATATGTAAGAACTTTCTCCTGGGTTCTGTATCATAGGAACAATATATTGGTCAATAATTGGCTGTAATAAAATTGAAGTAGCTAAATTTGCCAAAACATATAATATAATAAATATAATAACAATAACAAAACCTTTTTTATGATTTTCTAAATATTTCATTAATCGTTTAATAGTACCTTTGGAGTCCTTTGCTCTGTCTAAAGTGACACTCATTGGTCCTTTTCCACCTTTTGCTACCATTTTTACACTTCCTTTCTTATTCAGGCATAACTTGTTTTTGAGAATTACTAATTTCTTGATATACCTTATTATTTTCAATTAATTCATTATGTGTTCCATATCCCACTACTGTTCCATCATCAACCACAATTACTTTATCAGCATCCATACAACTACTAATTTTTTGTACTATTAAAATAACAGTTGTGTCTTTGAAATTTTCTTTTAATGCTTTTCTTAAATTAAGCTCTGTTGTGCTATCCAAAGCACTAACACTGTCATCCAAGATTAGAATTTCGGGTTTTTTAATTAAAGCTCTTGCAATGGTTAATCTTTGTTTTTGTCCCCCTGAAAAATTAGCTCCTCTTTGTTCTACATGTGATTCGTATTTATCTGGTAACCCTTCAATAAATTCATCAATTTGTGCAATTCTACACGCTTCTTTTATTTCTTCTAATGTTGCCTCTTCTTTTCCCCATCGAATATTAGAACTAATCGTTCCTTCAAACAATCTATTTTCTTGCAAAACCATGCCAATTCCATCTCTAAGTGTATTAATATCATAATCTCTAACATCAATATCATCTACTTTTACATATCCATCTGTTACATCATAAAATCTTGGAATTAAGTTTACTAAAGTAGATTTTCCAGTTCCTGTAGAGCCTATAATGGCAACTGTTGAACCTGGTTCTATCGTTAAATTAATGTTTTCGAGTATAGGCTCTCCTTCTGAATCCTTAAATGCAAAACTTTTAACATGATATTCAATTTTTCCTTTTTCAATTTTTGCTAAACTAGGATTTTTACAATCTTTAATATCTGGCTCTTCATCTAAAACTTCTGAGATACGATCTGTTGCAGCTTTTGCTCTAGAAAAGTTCATAAATACCATTGATACCATAATTAATGACATAAGTGTCATAGTCATATATGTAATAGAAGAACTGATTGCTCCTACTTCAACTGCTCCTGTACCTCCTATTGCTAAAACTGCTGCTACAGCTAAGTTCATAATAAGCATTACCCCTGGCATTAAAATTAAAATTAGCCTATAACTTTTGATAAATGTTTGCATTAAATCACTATTTACTTTTTCAAATCTTTCTCTTTCGAAATCTTCTCTAACAAATGATTTTACAACTCTTGCTCCTACCAAATTTTCACGTATTACAGTGTTTACTCTATCTATTTTTTCTTGTACCACTCTAAATAATGGGAACGCTTTTTTCATAATAAAATACATAAGAATTCCAAGAATCGGAATTAATGCAAAAAAGATTAAAGAAAGTCTTGGGCTTAATACAAGCATCATAACAACTCCTGCCACTAGCATAAAAGGAGCTCTAATAAACATACGCAACATCATTTGAACTAAATTAACTAAAATTTCCACATCATTTGTCATTCTTGTAATTAAAGATGATGTGCTAAATTTATTAATATTACTAAAAGAAAATTCTTGAATCTTAGAAATCATATCTTTTCTTATATTTCTACCAAATCCATAGGCAGCTTTTGAAGAAAAGAACATTGCCAAAAAGCCTCCAGCAATTGCTACAATGGCAAGAACCATCATAATAATTCCTGTTCTAATAATATAATTTATATCACCATTTGCAATTCCAACATCAATAATTTTGGAAATAAAATATGGTTGTACCACCATTCCCAAAGTGTCAATGATAATAAAAAGTGGTGCCAAAATTGCTGCTTTCCAATTCCCTTTCATGTATTTTAAAAATTTCTTCACTTTCTCTCTTCATCCTCTCTTCTTTTTCTAATTTTCTCTCATCTGTTTCTCACATTTTTGTTTAATTTGAGTT
Source organism: uncultured Clostridia bacterium (assembly GCA_944390445.1). Classification (GTDB taxonomy): domain Bacteria; phylum Bacillota; class Clostridia; order TANB77; family CAG-508; genus CALXRW01. The sequence goes on from CALXQB010000059.1 coordinate 8,122, forward strand.
TCTATTATATAACATTTTTGTATGTTTTTCAAATGAATTTTTTGTGAATTTTACGATTGTACATTGCAATATTAATTGCACGTTAATTTTAAAAATTTTATAAAATGTTATGCTGCCTTTAATTCTTCTTTA
>CALXQB010000060.1 GCA_944390445.1 uncultured Clostridia bacterium
TGCTACATAGGGCCGAAATACAAAAATAATTTATTGGAGGTAATTAATCATGACTGAATTTTTTCAAAATGTATGGAGTCTGCTAACAACGGAAAATGAAAATTTAATACGCTTTTTATCATTATTTTTTGTTTTTATAGAAATAACAGTGGCTACTCTATTAATTACAACAATACTAAAAATAAAATATACTAAAAAGCAAATATTACTATTTATTATACCTTTTGCATGCTTTAGTATTGTAACAGGTCTTTTTCTTCCAGGTTATTCTTCTTTCATAAATATTATTTTACTGCCAATTCTTATAAAATTAGTTTTCAAAGTTACGATAATAAAGGCAATTATTGCACAAATAATTACATACTTAATTTTTATTGTTACAGGAACGACCGTTTTAAATATTTATACAATTTTTATTGATCTTCCATCTCAATCAATTGTAAAAATTCCACTATATAAAATTACGATTTCTATAATTCAATACCTCTTGGCATATTTATTATATTATTATGCTAAAAAGAATGATATCAACATTACTCTTTTGGACAATATGAATAAAAAATCAAACATTATCCTATTAATGAATTTCACAATTGGCACTTTGGCTATAGGTTTACAAGCCTTTCTAATCACCAGTTTTAATGATAGCATTCCATATATTATTAGTATTGCTAGCTTAGCTATTCTTATAGTTTATTTCTTTGCCAACTTGTATAGTTTATCTAGAACTACTAAATTAGAAAAAACAGAACAAGATTTAGAGGAAGAAAAAGCATATAATAAAACGATTACTGTAATGTATGATAATATTAGAGCTTTTCGTCATGATTTTAATAATATTGTACAAGCCATTGGGCGGTTTTATTGCCACAGAAGATATCAAAGGTCTTAAACAATACCATTCTGGTCTGCAGGAAGATTGCCAAAAACTAAATGATTTAACTGTTTTAAGCCCAGAAGTTTTAAATAATCCACGGAGTACACAGTTTAATTTCTTCTAAATATTATATTGCAGAAGAAAAAGGTATTGATATGAACTTAGAAGTATTTTTAGATTTATCTACTTTAAATATGAAAATTTATGAATTTACCAGAATTTTAGGTATTTTATTAGATAATGCTATTGAAGCAGCAGAGCAATGCAGAGAAAAAGAAATTCATGTTATTTTAAGAAAAGACCCAAAAGTAAACAGGCAATTATTAATTGTAGAAAATACTTATACTAATAAAGATGTTGATACAGAAAAAATTTTTGAAAAGGGTTATACTTCTAAAGAAACAGAAGATAAAAAGAAACATGGATTAGGCTTATGGGAAGTTAGGAAAATTTTGCGTAAAAATGATAATTTAAATTTATTTACACATAAGGACAGCGAATTTTTTAAACAACAACTTGAAATCTACCCAAATATCGCATCTTAAAAAGCTAATGAAAGTGCTGAAATATTCAGCACTTTTTTAAGTCTCTTATCAATTTGTCGAATTTTGTAGATAGAGATTCTTTAATTCTAGTCCTTTTTGATTAAGGATGCAGGCATTTTAGGTTGATGTGTAAAAAAGAAAACAAAGCAAGCAGTATTAGTTTTTTGGGCATATTTTTCTGCTATTTTTGTAATAAATTTTAACATAATAGAATCCTCCCTTTTCATGTATAATTATTATATTAATAAAATATTTTTTGCCGGCAAAAATATTTTATGAACTGTAATTAAGAACTTCTTTTCTTTCATATTCTTCGTGCCCATATTTATTATTGGTTACTTTATAAGCAATTCTGGTAATAGTTAAAGTTTGAATCAATACTCCGTATAGAAATAGATTTGAGATTACTTGATCTTTTATGAAAACAGAACTTAATAAAAATACTGTCATAATGATATAAGATAATATTTTTTTACGTTTTCTTTCTTTTTTACTAATAATAGGCACATTTTCCGTGTCTGCTGGTGCATAAAACTTTATCATAAGTAAGCTAAATATCCATATTCCAAATGTTATAATATATTTTATATAGATTGGTTCTATGATACAGTATTTACTTAAAAATACATTTCCTAAATACATCATTAATGTACTAATAATACATCCTATATGTGTTTTTAGGTGAAATCCACCTGATGCCCCCCTGTAAATTCCAATTACAACAAAAGAAATCAATGCTAATTGCCAAACACCTAGTAATATGGAAATTCCTAATAGGATAAATAATTTTGGTGTTTCTCCAATAATGACTTCTAAACCATATTGAATAATTTCTGCTCTTTCGTCATCTATTTCTGGCATTTTTTTTTGTATTTTTTTGGTAAGAAAATTGCAAAACTTTTCGATCATAGAAAAATCACCTCTTTTCTTAACTGAGGTGATTTTATAATGTTTTTTCATTTATTTTGTAAAACCAATATGAAATATAGCATATTTTATATAAAAATCTGTTTTTTTTATTTTCATCATTCTTTTTACGCTTTTTATATATACCTAATCTTAAGATTTTAAATTACTCCAAGTTCCTATTGTTTCTGGCATGTCTGTAAAATTTAATTTTTCTTTTGTAATAGGATGTATAAAGGAAAGTTCATATGCCCACAAAGCAATTTGTTTTCCCTTCCCTCTTGAACCATATTTCTGATCTCCATAAATACTATGTCCTGCGTGTGATAATTGCACTCTAATTTGATGGTGTCTTCCTGTTTCTAATTTAATTTTTAAAACTGATAAATTAGTTTCTGGAACGTATTTTAAAACTTCATATTCCAATTTGGCATATTTCGCATTTTTGGTTCCTTCTTCTACCACTTTACTGGTATTGGTTTTTTCATTTTTCCATAAATAATCTTCTAAAATACCTTGTTTTTGTTCCATTTTACCATCTACAATAACCAAATATTTTTTGGTAAACTGTTTTTGCCTAATTTGCTCACTTAGTCTAGCTGCTGCTTTAGAAGTTTTGGCATAAACCATAACACCACCTACTGGTCTGTCTAGTCTATGAACTAAGCCTAAGTAAGCTTCTCCTGGTTTATGGTACTTTTCTTTTAAATATTCTTTTATCATAGTTAATAAATCTTTATCCCCTGTTTTATCTGATTGAGATGGTATATTAACTGGTTTTTCTACTACAATTATATGATTATCTTCATAAATTATTTTTAACATTTATTTCTCCCATCTTGCATAAATTCCACATGGTAAAATCAAATTAGAATCTGTCATAGGCAACCCAATCTCTCCACAAGTTGTTTTCCCTTTTTTCGGAATATATAGTTTTAATAAGTTTTCCAATACATGGCTTGAAATCCCTGTTGTATAAGAATTGATTAAAAAGAAAAGTGGATTTTTAGATAGTACTTTCATACATAATTGAACTAAGTCCTCTAAATTATCTTCAAATTTCCAGATTTCTCCATTAGCTCCCCTGCCATAAGATGGTGGGTCCATAATAATTCCATCATAGGAATTTCCTCTTCTGATTTCTCTTTGTACAAATTTTATAACATCATCCACAATATAACGTATTTTTTTATCTTGTAGCTGAGATGCCATTACATTCTCCTTTGCCCATGCTACCATTCCTTTAGAACTATCTACATGGCAAACACTTGCTCCTGCTTTTAAACAGGCTACTGTTGCTCCTCCTGTATAGGCAAACAAATTTAATATTTTCACTTCTCTATTTTCTTGTTTTACTTTTTGCATCATCCAATCCCAGTTTACTGCTTGTTCTGGGAAAAGTCCTGTGTGTTTAAAATTCATAGGCTTAATTTGAAAACATAAATCATGATATCTTATCTGCCAAGGTTCAAGTTTTCTTTTATATTCCCAGTGTCCGCCACCAGAATTACTACGATGATAAATGGCATCTGCTTGTTTCCACTTTTCTGGAAAACATTTCTTTTTCCAAATAATTTGTGGGTCTGGTCTGATAAGATATACATTTCCCCATCTTTCCAATTTTTGCCCATCTGCCATATCTATAATTTCATAATCCTTCCAATTCCTAGCTATCTCCATTTTTTTCTCCTATTCTTCTACGTTTATCTTTTCTAATTTTCTAACAACTTCTTCAATACTTTCATTTGGAGTAGAAGCTCCTGCCATAATACCAATTTTTTCTCTCCCTTTGATTTCGTCTAATTCTATTTCTGCCACGGTTTCTACAATTTGTGTATTTGCATTCTCCTCTTTTGCTAATTCATATAGCTTTTTGGTATTAGAACTATTTTTTCCCCCGATAATAATCATAGCATCTACATTCTTTGCTAGTTCACCCGTCTCTTTTTGCCTTGTACTTGTGGCATTGCATATGGTGTTATCTATTAAGATTTCTACCTCTTTTAAATTTTCTTTTATTTTTTCTGTAAATTCTTGGAATTTCTTTAATGAGAATGTTGTTTGAGAAATGATTGCGATTTTCTTTTTGTTTGATTCTTGAAACTTTTGTAAACTAATTGGAATATCTTCCATACTTTCTATCATACAAGCATTTTCTCCACAAAATCCAAATGTACCAATTACTTCTGGATGTTTTTTAGCTCCAATTAAAAAAAGATAATATCCATTTTGTTTATATTCTTCTGCTTTTTCATGTATTTTTAAAACTTTTGGACATGTTAAGTCTTTTAATTGGATTTGATTTTCTTTTGCTTTCTGATAAATGGCTGGGGGAACGCCATGTGCTCTTATTACAACACAGCTATTTTGTTTTGCCTCTTCTATATTTTCAATTACCTTTAATCCTTGTTTTTCTAGTTTTTCCATTACTTGTGCATTATGTACTAATTCTCCTAAGCAGAATATTTCTTTTCCTTCTTGTAATAAATTTTCTGTTTGTTTTACAGCATTTGTTACTCCACCACAAAATCCAGCGGTTTTACCAACAATAATTTCCATATTTACCCCCATTTTTTTGTTTTAAGTAATTTCTTCGAAGAACGGGCGATTAAAATCGCTCCTACATTTTTTCATAAATTACTTTACACTATCAATTTATTTTTCTGCATTATATCAAAAACCTGCATAAAAAGCAATGTCGCAATAGGTATATATGGCTGATCTTTCTATTTCTTTAAGTTAATAGCATTGTTTAGAACGCTTCCGGATGGGACTATTTTGTCCCATCCGGAAGCGTCCTAAATAGCAAAACCCATTTTTTTAATTAAATCATACTTAACAATGACATAAAATGAAATAATAAAAAGAAATCTGTAAGAATGAAAACAGCTGTTAATCCTAATATGATACTAAATAATTTATTTTTCTTAATCCAGGCAATTCCCTTATTTTGCTTTTTCCCAATTTCCAATGTGTTTGTATACTCATTATATCGAATACGATATAGCTCGTCCTTTGTTAATTCCATAAAAACCCCTCCTGCTACCTATATATATGCAGGAGGGATTTATTTATTCCAAAAATCGTTCTTCTTATTACGACATTTTATTTAAGACTTGCTTTATTTTTTCTGCTAATGGTTTCGTAATTCCTTTCACCTCTGTTAGTTCTTCTATGGTTGCTTTTTTTATTTCATTTATGGTTTTGAATTTTTGCAAAAGTTTTTGTTTCTTCTTTTCCCCTATTCCTGGTATTTCATCTAATTCTGATTTTGTTATTTGTTTGTCTCTTAATTTTCTATGATACTCAATTGCTGTTTTATGCACCTCTTCTTGAAAATTAGATACAAAATTTTTTATATTGTCTGATATTGGTATTTCTTTTCTTTGTTCATTAATTAAAGCTCTTGTTTTGTGTTTATCGTTTTTTACAAGTCCAAAAATGGATATAGATAATTGATATGAATCAATAGCCCTTCTAATAGCTCTTATTTGGGTGATTCCCCCGTCTGCTAATATGACATCTGGTAGTTTTCCAAAACCACCTTCTGGGTTTTCAATAGAATGTTTTAGTCTTCTGGTTACTACTTCTTCCATACATTTTGGATCATCTTGTGATAAAACGGTTTTTATTTTAAACCTCCTAGATAAATTTCTTTTAATGACTCCATCTTGTGCCACACACATACCTGCTACCATAAATTCTCCTGATATGTTGGAGATATCGTACATTTCAATTTTTCTTGGTAAAGCTTCAAGTTGTAAAGTTTCTTTTAGTTCTTGTAGAATATTGTTTTTCTCTTTTAGTTTGTTTTCTAATGTAATTTTACTATTTTTTTCTGCCATTTCTACAAATCTGAGTTTTTCTCCTTTTTGTGGTGTTTTCAGTTCTACTTTTCTACCAGCTTTTTGGGTTAAAATTTGTTCTATGGTTTGTTTGTCTTCAATTTCTTGTTTTAACATGATTCTATTAGGTAGTTCCTGTTTTTGTAAATAATATTGTTTCACAAAGTCTGTCATAATTTCGTTCTCTTCCATTTCATTTACATTGTTAAAAAAGTAGTGTTCTCTTCCTATCATTTTACTGCCACGAACAAAGAAAATTTCAATACAACATAATAATTCATTTTTTGCCATTCCCAATACATCAATATTATTTTCTGATATATTAGAAACTTTTTGCTTTTCTGATACATTTTCAATTGCTATTTTTTTATCCCTTAGCATTGCTGCTTTTTCATATTCCATTTTTTCAGATGCTTGTGCAATTTCCTTTTCAATTTGTTTGATAATAGGTTCTGTTTTTCCTTCTAATAACATTAATATTTGGTCAATTTGTTTTCTATAGTCTTCTTTTGATACATAACCCATACAAGGTGCTAAACATCTTTTTATATGGTAATTTAAACATGCCCTCGTATTTGATTTAAAGTTTTTACATTGCCTAATTTGAAATTTTTGTTTAATAAAGTCTACCATTTCTTTTGCCGCGCCACTATTGGCATATGGTCCAAAATATTTGGCACCATCATTTAATATTTTTCTTGTAATAATTACGTTTGGAAAATCTGATTTTACATCTACTTTTATATAGGGATAAGTTTTATCATCTTTTAATAATACATTAAATTTGGGACTATTTTTTTTAATTAGGTTACATTCTAGGATAAGGGCTTCTGCTTCATTATCTGTTACAATATATTCAAAATGATCTATTAATGAAACCATTCTCTCAATTCTTGCTGTTTTATTATTTTTTCGGAAATATTGTGTTACTCTTTTTTTCAAAGATATCGCTTTTCCCACATAAATAATATTATCATCTTTATCATGCATAATATAAACTCCTGGTTTGTTTGGGAGTTTTTTAAGTTCTTCTTCGATCTGAAACATGTTTCTTTTAATCCCTTTCTAATGCTTGTTTTTTCATTATCATTATATCATTGTATCCATCAAAAGGCAATTTCCTTTTTTGAAATGGTTGCACTTTTTTTTCTTTTATAGTATTATATATCAAGTGCAATTTAAAAGTATTAAAAATTTAAAAGGAAAGGAGTTTGTAGTTATTTAAAAGCGCCAGGACAGTGTTTTGCTGTTGACGAGGTTAGAGCCTATCGAAATATTCGGCGGATAGCTCTATGGCTTGGTTGGTCAAAATTATTAGTATAAAAATTAATAGTAATATTAAAACAAAAGCTAATATAAAAACTTACTTTTAAATTCCACCATATTTTACTTAGGTATTAAATTTAAGCACCTTTTTGCTTATGTTATTTATTGTGTGCTTAAAAATTTAAAACCTTTATGTTAGGAGGCACTTTTATGTGTGGGATTGTTGGATATATAGGAGATAAAAAAGCAAAACCTATATTAATTAATGGTTTATTAAAATTAGAATACAGAGGATATGATTCTGCTGGAATTTCTACTATTGAAAATGCAAAAATTAGTTGTGTAAAAAATAAAGGAAGAGTTGCAGAATTAGATGCATTGGCTGAGAAAGAAAATTTAGAAGGTGGTATTGGTATTGCACATACAAGATGGGCAACACATGGGAAACCTTCTTCTGAAAATTCTCACCCTCATATGGATAATAGTAGAACTTTTAGTGTAGTTCATAATGGAATTATTGAAAATTACAGTGAATTAAGAGATTTTTTAACCAAAAAAGGATATCATTTCTTATCTCAAACAGATACAGAGGTTATTCCAAATTTAATTCATTATTATTTTTCACAAGATACTTCTGATGATAGTGCTAAAGTTCCTTATGAACCT
>CALXQB010000061.1 GCA_944390445.1 uncultured Clostridia bacterium
CATATTGAAAAAATATCTAATTCTATTTTTATTGTTGCACCAGTAAATTATGAAATTACAAATGACACAGCAAAAGACGAAATAAAAAGTAAACTTTCTGTATCATGGTTAAGAAACTAAAGGGAAAGTCTGGCTATTTAACGTTTGGTTTATGCTAAGTGCATAATAACTGGTAAAATATTATAAATTTAATGATTGTTTACTAACAAGAATAGCCGGATTATAAAGCTAAACAAAACAAGGAGGGAATGTATGCTTACACCATTAGAAATTGAAAACAAAAAATTTGCAAAACAAATGATGAATGGTTATAGTGTAGTAGAAGTAGATGAATTTCTAGACCAAGTGACTGCAGAATATGAGAGATTATATAAAGAAAATAATGAATTAAATTCCAAAATTGAAGAGCTAAATGCCAAAATGGAACATTATAGATCAATAGAAGGAACATTACAAAATACATTAGTAATGGCACAGTCAACTGCCGAAGAAATAAAAACAATGGCAAAACAACAAGCAGATCAAATTGTAAAAGATGCGCAAAATACTGCAAAGTCAAGTGTAGATGAAGTAGCTTCTAAAGTAATGCTAAAGCAAAAAGAGTTAGATGATGTCAAAAAACAAATGGATATTTATAAAGCAAAAATGGAAGCATTATTAATATCCCAATTAGAATTATTAAAAGACACAAATGAATAAAATTATATAAATATTAAAACCATTTATTTTATGATTTTTCTTAACATAAAATAAATGGTTTTTAATTTGTAAAATTAAATTATACACAAAAATAAATTAATATGTAGAATGGTTTCTAACTAAGTGAAAACAACATATTTTATCGAAAAACAGCAAAAAAGAATTGAAAAATGTCAAAAAACATGATACAATATGAAAATATAACAGAATAGAAGAATAATGTAAAGTCATTTTTGAAAGTGGTAGGGGCGATTTTAATCGCCCGTTCTCCATGGAAATTACTAAAAGCATAAAGTGAAAGGAATGAATTATATTTATGAAAATAACTGGAAATAAAAGTATGTCTAGTTTTATAAAAATCATATTACAAATATTATTTGTTTTAGGGATTATAAGTTTATTTGCTATTCCCATTTATCTTTATATGATTACAACAGACAGTGGAATTGTATTGTCATTATTAGGTATTTGTACATTCTCTGTTATTGTATCATTTTTTATTATCTATTTTACGGCGATACCAGGGATAGCATTAATTTATCAATTTATTAAATTATTTGATGCCCTAAAAAAGAATAATCCATTTGTAATAGAAAATGCCATATATTTAAATCGAAGTTCCATTACAGGAGGAATCATTTCCTTATCTTATTTTATAGTAGCGATTATTTTACTCTGTAATTCTATTTTGCTTTATGGACTATGCACTCTTCTAATGGGAATTATATTTCTAGTATTTACCATTGGAACCTATATTTTATCTAAAATCTTTAAACAAGCAGCAGAATATAAAGAAGAAAATGAACTTACTATATAGAGAAAGGATGATGAAATAAGATGGCAATTATAGTAAATTTAGATGTTATGTTGGCCAAAAGGAAAATGCCACTAAATGAATTAGCAGACAAAGTGGATATTACTATAAGCAACTTATCAATTTTAAAGAATAATAAAGGAAGAGCTATTCGCTTTTCAACCTTAGATAAAATATGTAATGTATTAGACTGTACACCCGGAGATATTTTAGAATATGTAAAAGATTAAAATAAACGAATATCCTTCTTTTGTCCTTGCATAGAAAAAAAGAAAATTAAAATACTAAAATTAAGAAAATACTAAGAATTTCTAAATTGGTTTTTAAAAAATATATGCTACGATAAGGACAATAAAATTTTAGGGGGAAATAAAAAATGAAGGAGAAAGTATTTTATCATTTTTCAAAAGCTTTTTGGGTGTTCATTATAGGAAGCATTTTTGGATACTGCATAGAAATGATTGTAGCATTTGTCCAAGAAGGACACTTTGAATCAAGACAAGGATTGCTTTATGGACCATTTGCTCAAGTATATGGTTTGGGAGCATTGGCTTATTATTTTACAGTACCACATATTAAGGGAAAAAAGAAATATTTAAAAGTATTTTTATTTAGTATGGTTATGGGAGGAATTGTAGAATACTTATGTTCTTTTATTCAAGAAAAATGGTTTGGTACAATTTCATGGGACTATAGTAATTTATGGTTTAATATTAATGGTAGAACAAGCTTGTTACATTGTACTTATTGGGGACTAGCAGGTCTTTTATTCATCAAATGGGTTTATCCTTTTATAGGTAAATTAGACAATTGGATGAAAAATTTAAATTTCCGTTTTGCAACAGTAGTGCTTACTTTATTTATGATATTTAACATTACAATATCATCTATGGCAGCTTATAGACAAAAAGAGAGGGTAAAAAATATCGCTGCACAAAATCAAATTGATTTATTTTTTGATATTTATTACCCAGATGATGTAATGAATAAGATATATGCCAATAAGATACACATTTTATAATAAGAGAATTAAAAACATTGCGATATAGTGAATAATGAAAAACGAATAATTTTGATTGTAGAAATCGGATTTGACCGATGCAAAGAAGGGAAATAACAAAAAATGGAATATGACAAAAAATTTGTAATTATCAAAGCTTTTATATTAATTTTAGCAGTTGTTGCTTTTGTAGGACTAATTGCTAGCTTACTTCCTACCATGACACAATTAACAACAACAGAAGGACAGGTAGCCTTTAAAGAAAAAGTAGATAGCTTAGGATTTGGGGGAATTTTGTTACTATTTGGAATTCAATTAGCACAAATTCTTTTGATTGTATTGCCAGGAGAACCATTGGAAATACTAGCAGGTATGTGCTATGGCGCAGTAGGAGGAAGTATTTTTATTTTTGTAACTGTATTTTTAACAACAACACTAATTGTATTCTTAGTAAGAAAATATGGAAAAAAATGTATCTACCTATTTTTCAAAAAAGAAAAAGTAGATAAAATGGAAAATAGTAATTTATTTAAAGACCCTAGAAAAATAGAAATTATTTTATTAATTTTATTTTTAATACCAGGAACACCAAAAGATTTACTAGTTTATTTGGGAGGACTTTTACCAATTCATCCTTTAAAATTTATATTAATTTCTACATTTGCAAGATTCCCATCTGTTATTTCTTCTACATTAGCTGGAGCCAATATTGCTTTTGGAAATTGGCATATAAGTCTACTAATCTACCTAATATTCTTTGCTATTACTGGAATTATTATTTATTTTGTTCGTAAATTTGATAAAAGAAAAATAACAGAACATACCTTAAAAACATTAAAATAACAAAATAGATAGGAATAAATTTAGGAGGCTATCTAAAAGAAAATTGTTGATTTTTATTTTAGATGGCCTCTTGATACTTGACAGAGAAAAGTATTTTACTATAAAATACAAAAAATAAATTAAATAAAGAAAATAGAAAGGAAGTATGTAAATTATGGCCATTTTGGTGACTGGTGGAGCAGGCTACATTGGTAGCCATACATGTGTAGAATTATTAGAAAAAGGAGAAGAAATCGTAATTGTTGATAATTTTTCTAATAGCAAACCAGAAGTATTAGATAAAATAAAAGATATTACTGGAAAGAAATTTAAATTTTATGAAGTAGATTTATTAGATAGAACAAAATTAGAAAAAGTATTTCAAGATAATCATATAGAGGAAGTGATTCATTTTGCAGGATTGAAAGCAGTTGGGGAATCTGTAAAAAAACCAATTAAATATTATCACAATAATATTACAGGAACTTTAGTATTATTAGAACTAATGAAAAAATACAATTGTAAAAAAATTGTTTTCAGTTCTTCAGCAACAGTATATGGAAACCCAAAAACTGTACCAATCAAAGAAGATTTTCCTTTATCTACAACAAATCCATATGGAAGCACAAAATTAATGATAGAACAAATTTTAAAAGATGTAGCAGTAGCAGATAGCGAATTTAGCTGTATATTGCTTCGTTACTTTAATCCAATTGGGGCACATGAAAGTGGACTAATTGGAGAAAATCCAAATGGAATTCCAAACAATTTAATGCCATATATTGCGAGAGTGGCAACAGGACAATATGAAAAATTGAACGTATTTGGAAATGATTATGATACACCAGATGGAACAGGGGTAAGAGACTATATTCATGTAGTGGACTTAGCCAAAGGACATATTAAAGCAATTGAAAAAGCAAGAAATATGAAAGGGGTAGAAGCCTATAACTTAGGAACGGGAAAAGGATATTCTGTACTAGATTTAGTAAACACATTTGAAAAAGTAAACCATGTAACAGTAAAATACGAAATTGTACCAAGAAGACCAGGTGATATTGCAATTTGTTATGCAGACCCAAGTAAAGCAAGAGAAGAACTTGGCTGGGTAGCAGAAAAAGATATAGAAGATATGTGTAGAGATACATGGAATTTTATCCAAAAAACGAATTAGAAATTTTATGTTAGTAGGGACGAAGATTTTGACAGTATTTCACAAATAAAAAAAATAATTTACATGAAATGCTGTCAAAATCTTCGTCCTTATGATATATATTATAGGGTGTTATACTATGAAAAAATTACTTAAAACGTAGATGGTGCATGAAAAAAGAAAATGTTAAGAAAAAGTGACAAAATTCAAACTGAAATTGGTAGATGAATTGTTATAAATCTGTTAAGATTAAATTATAAAAATTTGAAAAAAATAGGAGGAAAAAATAATGAAATTTAATGAAAAATTAATTAAATTAAGAAAAGAAAAAGGATTATCACAGGAAGAATTAGGGTATCAATTAAATGTAACAAGACAAACTGTATCAAAATGGGAACTGGGACAAACAACACCTGAAATGGATAAGTTATTAGAAATGAGTAAAATATTTGGAATAAATGTAGATGATTTATTAGATGAAACAAAAGAAATAAAATCACAAACAGAAGAAAATAAAACCAATAAATCTATAAAAAAGATAATAATTATAGTAAGTGTAGTACTAGTAATATTAATATTACTAGGAATAGTGGGAATGAAAATTACAGATAGATTATTTAATAATGTACTAGATAAATCTAAAGAAGGAACTGATATGGTAATGGATATTTGGGAAACAGGCGCAAATATGATGGATCAATATGAGGAAAAAGTCGAAAAAGAAAAAAAAGATACAATGGATCAATTTAATCAATTTTCAAATCAAATAAATGAAGAATTTGAACAACAGGTAGAAGAAGCAAAAGATGAATACAATGAAATAATGAAACAAATACAAGAAGAATACAACCAAGGACTAGAAAAGGTTAATCAACTAATGCAATAAAAAATAGCAAAGAGGGATTTTTCCTTGAAAAAAGGTATAAAATATAGTAAAATATTCTCGGAAATAAATTAGTAAAGGAGACACAATGGAACTATTTTTGATTACGTTTATTCCTTTTATAGGAACAACATTAGGTTCTGCAATGGTGTTTTTCTTAAAAGATAAAATAAAACCATCAATACAAAAAATATTAGCAGGTTTTGCTGCAGGTGTAATGATAGCTGCCTCTATATGGTCATTATTAATACCAGCAATTGAAATGGCAGAATCCCAAGGACAAATATCTTGGATTCCAGCGGCTGTTGGTTTTTTAATGGGAATTCTATTTTTACTTTTTTTAGACAGCCTAATCCCGCATTTACATGCAAATAATGAAAAACCAGAAGGAATCCACTCATCCTTTAAGAAAACAACAATGTTAGTGTTAGCGGTAACATTACACAATATTCCAGAAGGAATGGCAGTAGGTGTAACCCTAGCAGGTGCTTTAAGTGGAAGTATTGGAATGACGATGGCAGGTGCAATCGCATTAGCTATTGGAATTGCGATTCAAAATTTCCCAGAAGGTGCGATTATCTCTATGCCATTAAAAGCACAAGGAATCTCAAAAGGAAGAGCTTTTGTTTATGGAACCTTATCTGGAATTGTAGAACCAGTAGCAACAGCCATTACTATTTTATTAACCACTTTAGTAACCCCTATACTTTCATATATTTTAGCTTTTGCGGCTGGAGCCATGATGTATGTGGTAGTAGAAGAATTGATACCAGAAGCACAAGAAGGAGAACACTCTAATATTGGTACAATTGGTGTTGCAATAGGTTTTGTACTAATGATGATATTAGATATTGCATTAGGCTAAGGAGGATATATGTTAGAATTAAAAAATATATGTTTTACAAGAGACAATAAAAAAATATTAGACCATATTAATTTAAAAATAGAAAAAGATAAATTTATTGTGATTACAGGACCAAATGGTTCTGGAAAATCCACGGTTGCAAAAATTATCATGGGAATTGAAAAACCAGATGAAGGACAAGTCCTTTTTAATGGGAAAGATATTACGAATAAAACAGTAGACCAAAGAGCAAAATTAGGTTTTGGATTTGCATTTCAACAACCAGTCAAATTTAAAGGAATTACAGTATATGATCTAATGAGAATTTCAAATGGAAAAGAAATTACAAGAAAAGATGCTTGCGATATCTTATCACAAGTAGGATTATGTGCAAGAGAATATGTTGACAGAGAAGTAAACAATTCTTTATCAGGAGGAGAATTAAAAAGAATAGAAATTGCAACCATTATGGTAAGAAATCCAAAACTTGCCATTTTTGATGAGCCAGAAGCAGGAATCGATTTATGGAGCTTCCAAAGTTTAATTCAGGTGTTTGAAAAAATACAACAAACAGCAAAAGGAAGTACCATCATTATTTCTCATCAGGAAAGAATTTTAAATATAGCAGATGAAATTATATTAATGAAACAAGGAAAAGTAGAAAAAATAGGGAAAAAAGCAGAAATGTTAAATTCACTATTACGAGATGCTACTTGTTGTAAAATACAAGGAGGAGGAAATGGATAATATAGATAAAAATTTATTAAAAGAAGTATCAGATATAGAAGGAGAACTAGAAGGAGCCTATAATATTAGAAAAAATGGACAAGCAACAGAAAGAAAAATAACGCCCAATACGAATATTATCACAAAAAAAGACAAACCAGGGATTGACATTATTGTAAAAGAAAACACAAAATTTGAAATCGTTCATATTCCTGTTATTATAACAGAAAGTGGTATAAAAGATGTTGTATATAATGACTTCTATATTGGAAAAAATGCCAATGTTATTATCATAGCAGGATGTGGAATTCATAATGATGAACATAAAGATTCAGAACATGATGGAATTCATAGATTTTTCTTAGAAGAAGGGGCAAAAGTAAAATATATTGAAAAACATTATGGAGAAGGAAAAGGCAAAGGAAAGAAAATTTTAAATCCTATTACAGAAATTACTCTAAAACAAGGGGCAAGTATGGAAATGGAAACCATACAAATAAAAGGTGTTGACTCTACTATTAGAGAAACGCGAGGAACACTAGGACAAGATACCAACTTAGTAATTACAGAAAAAATTATGACACATGGCAAACAATTTGCTAAAACAGAATTTTCTTTAGAACTAGAAGGAGAAAATGCTAGTACACATGTAACATCTAGGTCAGTAGCAATTGATAAATCAAAACAAGAATTCATTTCCCATATTTCAGGAGACAATAAATGCTTTGCTCATGTGGAATGTGATGCCATCATCAAAGACCATGGAGTAGTAAAAGCCATACCAGAAATAACAGCAAACCATGTAGAGGCTAACCTAATCCATGAAGCAGCCATTGGAAAAATTGCAGGAGAACAATTAATTAAGCTAATGACATTGGGCTTAAACGAAAAACAAGCAGAAGAAGAAATTATAAAAGGCTTCTTACGTTAAATAAACCTATTAATTATTCGCTATTCATTAAATACATGTGTAGGGCGTCGCCACCCCGGAGACTCACGCTACGAAGCAATACCAGCCTAGAAAATTATTCATTATTCATTATTAATTATTCACTATTCATTAAAGAAAATAGGTGGTGTTATAAA
>CALXQB010000062.1 GCA_944390445.1 uncultured Clostridia bacterium
TTTTTATATAATGGATTTATAAATAATTCCTGTGGTATTTGATAATATTTATGGTTTAATGTTTCATTAACTTTATAGAAATTAAAATCTTGCATATATTTTCCTTTCCTTCGCACGACAATCGATTTTGTGGCGAAAAAGTAGAACAGGTAATAAACTTATGCCTGTTCGGTTTGAATTTTAACTATGCAAAATTTGATATTTTATGTAAAATATATTATAATATAATTATAAATAAATTAGGAGGTGCTGTTATGACAGTAACAAACAAAACATCAGTCACACTTGAAATCTTAGGTGGAGAGCTTAAGCCCAACGAGTCCCGGGAATATACTGAAATGATGTTCAATACATTAGACATCCATTCTGAAATTGGAAGTTGTGTTATCACAACCGAATATGGTCAGAGAAGTTTCAGAAATTACGGCAAGTTGGTAGCTAAAGAAGGAAGAAAGAAGAATGAGCATGGCATGAAAAACATACTTGTAACTTCAATCGACTAATTAGCCCTAAGAAAATGGACGACATACCTAAAAGGTGTGTCGTCTCTTTGTATTATAAGACTGCTTAAAATTTTTCTAACAAATTTCTAACAAAACTTGAAAAAGTTATATCAGATTTATATAAATTATAAATTGTTTATGTTACAATAAAAACAACAAAATAGTTTGAAATAATAGGAGTTTGAGTACATAAATAATAGGTTTAAAGAGTATTATTCATCACTAACTATTAAAATGATGGAATAACTTAAAATCCTGCGGGACCTAAATCCCGTGCCAGTTCGATTCCGGCCATCTGCACCAAGAAAGAGCAAGAATTTAACGATTTTTACTCTTTCTTTTTTTGCATTGAACAAAAAGTCCGTCCCCATGTTCACATGCAAAACAGGAGAAAATCTAAAAGAACCGGATTACATATTTGGGATGTATACAAATGAAAGAGGAGAAGAAACAAAGGGATTTTATTATATTGCTCCTGACGGAAAGAAGAAAGGAATTGATACGATTCAATTTGATTTGCAAGAACATGAATTAGAGAAAGAATCTTGTATCTCAACAGGACTTACTACGTTGGAAGTAATGGATAATGGAGAGGCGAAGATACATAATATAATAACAGAAGGATTTGTAGAAGAAATTGCAAGAGAAATGATTAGAGAGGTTTCCACAGATGCAAAAGATATTGATGAACAAAAATATCCAGAGTATGTTGAAATAGCTAAAAGTATCATAGAATCAAGAGATGGTTCAATGGGAAAAGAGGGACAAGGACAAACTTATGCAGATTTTTTAATGCACTCAAGTACTTTAAAAAAAGATTTGGAATCTAGGACTGTCATACTAGAAAATAGTGGCAAGATTGATGGATTACATTATTTATCAAATTATGCAGAAAAGGTACAAAAAGGGGAAACAAGAAAAGCAATTTTTTTTAGTGGTATGGAAGATGTAGCTAAGAGGTTAAACTTATCAGAGGAACAAATTGATATTGTTAGAAATTCAAATATTTGGACTAAAAGAGAATTGGATGAAAAAGGAAAAGAAACATTAAGAATATTATTATCTGGCGGGAAGCAAGAAAACCAAGACTATGTAGATGATGTAATTAAAGAATTTACTGATATTTTAGAAGAAGAAAAAAGTTTTTTTCATGGTATTGCAGAAAAATTAGGATATAAAAGTAAAATAATATCAACGCAAGAATTGGGAAAACAAACTTGGGAGGAACAAAATGACACATCGTTATTAGATGATATATCAGATTATATTTCAAAGAAAAGAGGAGAAAGAGAAGATAATTTGGAAAGATAAATTAAAATATTATAGGAATGATTTTATAATATCGCAATACATTTATATTAAAATGGAGGACAATAATGGGGATTATAGAGATTACTTTGATAGCAATTGGATTAGGGATGGATGCCTTTGCGGTTGCAGTCTGCAAAGGTTTATCTATGAAAAAGATGAAATGGAAAAATGCAGTTATTATTGGACTTTACTTTGGAATATTTCAAGCTCTTATGCCAATCATTGGTTATTTTTTAGGAGTTCATTTTGAAAATGTAATGGAAAAATTTGACCATTGGATTGCCTTTATGTTATTATCTGTTGTAGGAATAAATATGATTCATGCTACTTTAAAAGGAGACAAAGAAGTTATTGATGAAAAAATGGACTATAAAACAATGACGCTATTAGCAATAGCAACTAGCATAGATGCCTTAGCAGTTGGAATTACATTTGCATTTTTACAAGTGAATTTAATATTAGCCATAATTATCATTGGTATAATAGCCTTTCTTTTATCATTTTTGGGAGTAAAAATTGGAAATATTTTTGGAGATAAATATGAGAAAAGAGCAGAAATAATAGGCGGAATTATTTTAATTTTAATGGGAACAAAAATATTGTTAGAACATTTAGAAATCATTCAATTTTAGGGAGGAATTTATATGTCATTAGAAAAAGCAAAAGAATATTTAAAAAAATGGAATTTAGAAGATAGAGTGGAAGAATTTTCAGAATCATCTGCTACAGTTGAACTGGCTGCAAAAGCAATTGGGTGTGAACCAGAGCATATTGCTAAAACACTATCTTTTCAAGTTGAAGATAATCCTGTATTAATTGTAGCTTCAGGAGATGCAAAGATTGACAATACAAAATTTAAAGAACAATTTCATACAAAAGCGAAAATGCTATCAAAAGAAGAAGTCGAAGAAAAAATTGGACATGCCGTTGGTGGTGTATGTCCATTTGGGGTGAATGAAGGAGTGAGAGTTTACCTAGATATTTCGCTAAGAAGATTTGAAACGATCTATCCTGCTTGTGGAAGCAGTAATAGCGTTGTAAAAATGACAGTAGAAGAATTAGAAACTTGTTCTAAGAGTTTAGATTGGATTGATGTTTGTAAAGGGTGGCAAGAGAATTCTTAAAAAACAAATGATAGAAATGGAGTAAAAAATGATAACTTGTTATTATCAAACGAAAATTGGTAGAATAAAAATAGCACAAGAAGGAGATGCTATTGTAGAAATTAATGTTACAGATTCAGAAAAAGAATCTGAAAGAGAAACACCTTTGATAAAGAAAACAATAAAAGAATTAAAAGAATATTTAGAAGGAAAAAGAAAAATTTTTGATATACCAATTGACACACAAGGAACAGAATTTCAAGAAAAAGTTTGGAACGCTTTATTAGAAATACCTTATGGAGAAACAAAATCTTACGAAGATATTGCTAAGATGGTGGGTTGCCCAAAAGGAGCAAGAGCAGTAGGAATGGCAAACCATAATAACAAAATAATCATCATCATTCCATGCCATCGCGTAATTGGAAAGAATGGAAAGCTGGTAGGCTATGCTGGGGGCTTACCAGTAAAAGAAAAATTATTACAGATTGAATCTAATTATAAATAGAAGTGAAATTAATGAAAAGAAAGCTAAAACTTTCTTTTTTTATTTGAAATTTTGACTAATATATGCTATAATGACCATGAATTTTCAAGAAGTAGAAAGGAAAATGTGATATGAACATAGAAGAAACCATAAAAATCATGTTAAAAGGTGCTGCAGAGCACACAGATGTAAAAGAAATTGAAGAAAAATTAAAAGAAATTGAAAAGGAAAATAGACCTATTAGAATAAAATTAGGTTTAGACCCTTCTGCTCCTGATATTCATTTAGGACATGCAGTTGTGTTAAGAAAAATAAGACAATTACAAGATTTGGGAAATGAAGCAATTATTATTATTGGAGATTTTACTGGAATGATTGGAGACCCAACCGGTAAATCAAAGACGAGAAAACAATTATCAAGAGAACAAGTAGAAGCGAACGCTAAAACATATCAAGAACAAATTTTTAAAATAATAGATAAAAATAAAACAACAGTAAGATTTAATAGCGAATGGCTTGGAGAAATGAACTTTAGAGATGTTATTGAGCTATGTGCTAAATGTACTGTTGCAAGGATATTAGAAAGAGATGACTTTAAGAATAGGTTCGAAAACAAACAAAGTATTTCTGTACATGAATTCTTTTATCCATTAATGCAGGCATATGACTCTGTTGCTATTAAAGCAGATATTGAATTAGGGGGAACAGATCAGGTATTTAATGTATTAATGGGAAGAAATATCCAAAAAGATTATGGACAAAGTCCACAAATTACACTGTTTATGCCATTACTAGAAGGTATTGATGGCGTTGAAAAAATGAGTAAGAGTCTAGGAAATTATATAGGCGTAAATGAAGATGCAGATACTATGTATACAAAAGTAATGAAAATACCAGACAACATGATTATAAAATATTACGAATTATGTACAGATGTACATCCGGATGAAATTGCTAAAATCAAACAAAGATTCTTAAATGGAGAAAATCCAAGAGATATCAAAATGGAATTAGCAAAAGAAATTACAACCTTATATCATTCAAAAGAAGAGGCTGAAAAAGCAGAAGAAAATTTTAAAACAGCATTCCAAAAACAAGAGGCACCTGAAAATGCGAAAGAAATTACAATTGAAAGGAATGTGGATAATCTGGGAAATAGTTTACTAGATGGAATTATGACAACAGGAGAATATAAATCTAAAGGAGAATTAAGAAGACTATTTGAACAAGGGGCTGTAAAAATAAATGGAGAAAGAATAACAGACATAAAAACAATTATCAAATTAGAAAGTGGAACAATTTTACAAGTTGGAAAAGGAAAATTCTATAAATTAGTTTAAAAGGAGACGATATCAAATGGCATATTCAAAAGAGATAGATAAAAAATGGCAAAAAAAATGGAAAGAGGAAAATCTCTACCGATTTGATGAAAAAAAACCGGGTAAAAAATTCTATACCCTAGAAATGTTTTCTTATCCATCAGGAGCCAATCTTCATTTAGGACATTGGTTTAATTTTGCACCAGCAGATTCTTTTGCAAGATTTAAATCTATGCAGGGATATAATGTATTCCATCCAATGGGATTTGATGCATTTGGACTACCTGCAGAAAACTATGCAATTAAAACTGGTATTCACCCACAAGATTCAACAATAAAAAATATAGCGACCATGAAAAAACAGTTGGAAGAAATGGGAGCAACTTATGATTGGAATTATTCTGTGGAAACATGTATGCCAGATTATTATAAATGGACACAGTGGTTATTTTTACAATTATACAAAAATGGTTTAGCATATAAAAAAGAAGCGCCAGTTAATTGGTGTAGCAGTTGTAATACTGTTTTGGCGAATGAACAAGTAATAAATGGAGCTTGTGAAAGATGTAAAACCATAGTAGAGAAAAAGAAGTTAAATCAATGGTTCTTTAAAATTACAAATTATGCAGAAGAATTATTGGAAGGCTTAGAAACTTTGGATTGGCCAGAGGCAACAAAAAAAATTCAAACCAATTGGATAGGAAAAAGCAAAGGTGCAGAAATCACATTTAAAACAGAAAATAAAGACATTGATATTAAAGTATTTACAACTAGACCAGACACATTATGTGGAGTTACTTATGTCGTTCTTGCACCAGAAAGCGAATTGGTAGACAAACTTACAAAGCCAGAATGCCAAAAAGCAGTAGAAGAATATAGACAAAGAACAATACATTTATCAGAAATTGAAAGAATGTCAACAGAAAGGACCAAAACAGGAACATTTACAGGAAGTTATGCTATTAATCCAATCAATGGTGCTAAAGTTCCAATTTGGATTTCAGATTATGTGCTAGAAGGATACGGAACGGGTTGTGTTATGGCGGTTCCGGCACATGACGAAAGAGATTTTGAGTTTGCTAAAAAATATCAATTGCCTATGATTCAGGTAATTGATAATAAAGAGAGAACAGCAGAATTACCATATGTAGAAGATGGTATTCTAATAAACAGTAATCAATTTAATGGTTTAACAGTAGAACAAGCAAAAAAAGCAATAGTAAAGGAATTGGAAAAGACAAATTCTGGGAAAGAAACTATTAGTTATAAATTAAAAGATTGGCTGGTATCTAGACAAAGATATTGGGGTGCACCAATTCCAATGATTAATTGTCCTGATTGTGGTTTGGTTCCTGTACCGGAAAAAGATTTACCAGTATTATTACCATATGATGTAGAATTTAAACCAGATGGTGAATCTCCTCTAAAAAAATGTAAAGAATTTATGCATTGTACTTGCCCAAAATGCGGAAAAGATGCGTTAAGAGAACCAGATACCTTGGACACATTTGTATGTTCTTCATGGTATTATTTAAGATATCCAGATGCTAAAAATGAGAAAGAGGCATTTAATAAAGAAATTGTAGATAAAATGTTACCTGTAGATGTATATGTTGGTGGTAAAGAACATGCTGCTATGCACTTGATCTATGCAAGATTTATTACTAAAGCCTTACGAAATTTAGGATTTTTAGATTTTGATGAACCATTCCAAAAATTAGTACATCAAGGTATGATATTGGGACCAGACGGAAATAAAATGAGTAAATCTAAAGGAAACACTGTAGCACCAGACACATATATTGATGCCTATGGATCAGATGTATTCAGACTATACTTGATGTTTGGATTTAGCTATACAGATGGTGGACCATGGAAAGATGAAGGAATAAAAGCAATCAGTAAATATGTATCAAGAGTAGAAAATTTAATCGACAAAGTGTTAAAAACCAATTATAAAGAAACAGAAGAAATAGGGGAAGCTGAAAAATCCTTATTATATGTAAGAAGCAATACCATAAAGTGTATGGAAGAGGACATTGGTATTTTCCAATTTAATACTGCAATTGCTCGTTCTATGGAATTAGTAAATGAATTAGTAAAATATGAAGCATCAGAAAAAGTAAATAAAAAATTATTAATGGAAACAATAGAAGATTACATTAAAATCATGTCACCACTTGCACCACATTTTACAGAAGAACTATGGGAAAAAATAGGAAAAACAGAATCTGTACACAAGGAATTATGGCCTAAGTACAGAGAAGAAGATTTGCAATTAGATACGATAGAAATTCCAGTTCAAATTAATGGAAAATTAAAAGCAGTTGTAAAAGTAGGAAGCCAGAGTGGTCCAGATGATGTAAAAGAAATTGTAAAGAAAAATGCAACAATTGCAGAGGCGTTAAAAGACAAAACAATAAAAAAAGAAGTTTATGTGCCAAAGAAAATTTATAGTATTGTAATATCACAATAATTTTTATTTTGAATAGGGAAAAGCAGTTTTTCCTATTCAAAAAATGAGGGAACAACAAAGTTCCCTCGCTTTTCTTACTTGCCTGCAGAAGGCTGACAAGTTCTTCTTCTTTCGTATCTTCTTGGCTTCCGGTACTGGGAAAAATCAAACTCAGTTACTTCATAATCCTTTCCAGAGAAATTATCCTCATTAATGAGGTCTTGGATGATTTTACGAAGTTCCTTTGTGACAACTACCCGATTACCGTCAAACTGAAGATACATAAGAAAACCTCCTAACAATGGATTCTACTTTATTATAGCATATTTTAGAGTAAAATGCAAAAAAACAGATATACCCAAAAAATTATTTTTTTGGAAAAATTTAAATTTTCTATTGACAACTGATATAAAATCTAGTATACTTATTTCTGTCAAAAGAAATGGGCGCATAGCTCAGCTGGTAGAGCATCTGCCTTACAAGCAGGGGGTCATAGGTTCGAGCCCTATTGCGCCCAC
>CALXQB010000063.1 GCA_944390445.1 uncultured Clostridia bacterium
ATCATCTCTTTATCTTTTTCCTCTTCCGCATTATAAGGAATATAATTTTCGATTTGCTCTCTTAAATTCATTTTTAACCTCATTCCTTCCTAAGGCACAAATCTGATTGGAAAAATTAAATTTTAGCTAGGAAAACAAGTTTGAAATTTAATGGGGCGTACTAACTGTACATTGATTAAATTTCAAATGAAGTTTAACGATGCCAAAATTGTAATTGTTTTTCAATCTTAGCCTCCTAAAATTTATCAAAATAGTCACTAATTTCTTGTAAATCTTCGAAGTTCTTCTGTCGTAGTATTTCATATGTAATAATGGCAACTGAATTTGCTAAATTTAGTGATCTTAATGTTGGTAACATAGGTATTCGAATCGTTTTTGTATCTAAAAATTTCTCTAAAAGCCATTCTGGTAGACCTTTTGTTTCTTTTCCATATAAAACAAAGACTTCTTCCATTTTAGAATAATCTACATCTGTATATTTTGTTTTTCCTTTTGTTGTAGCAAAAAACATATGATTCTCTTCAGGTTTGTGTTGTGTTAAGAAATCATCCAATGACACATATTCTTTTATTTCTAACTTATCCCAATAATCCAATCCTGCTCTTTTTAATGATTTCTCATCTATCTTAAATCCTAATGGATGTACCAAATGTAATTTTGCACCTGTAATGGCACATGTCCTTGCAATGTTACCTGTGTTTTGCGGAATTTCTGGTTCTACCAGTACAATATGTAATTTCATTTTTTCCCTTCTCACTTTTAAAAAAAGACTGGTTTGCACCAGTCTATATTATAATTAATATAAATAATTCTGTGGATTTTGTGCTACTCCATTTACCCTAATTTCCAAATGTAAGTGTGGTCCTGTGGATTTTCCAGTGGAACCCACTTCAGCAATTACTTCTCCTGCCCCCACTGTTTGTCCTACTTCTGCATATAATTCATTGCAATGCGCGTAATATGTTTCAATTCCATTTCCATGAGAAATAATAATTAATTTTCCATAAGTACCTCTCGTTCCGGAATAGGTAACAACTCCTCCTGCAGCTGCATAGATTGGTGTTCCTGTTGATGTGGCTATATCAAGACCCGTATGGTTTCCGCTGGCTCTTCCCCCAAAGCGGGAAGAAATAATTCCAGAAACTGGTGTTGTTAATTCAATTCCTAAATCTATTTTTGGGCCTCCCACGTTCATAGCAGTACTGATAGCCACTACCTTTTTTTCAACTGGTTTTACATATAATTCAGAAACTATTGTTTCTACTTCTGTAAATTCTTTCAACTCTGTTAAATATTTTTTAGTGAATCCTAGTTTGTCTTTATTCGTACTATTTTTATCCTTCAATTGTTGTATTGCTTGTTCTGCAGCTTCTGCTGTTGGTACATAATATTTTTCTTCTCCATCTAATGTAACTGCATAATATTCATAATATGGAACACCTGTTGCTTTAACTTTTTCAAAAATTTCATCATCATTTGTTACAATTCCTTTTTTTAACATACACAATTCATATTGTGGTAATTCTTGAATGTCTACAAAAGCAATATACTCTCCTTCTCCCGTTTCCATATATTCATTTATCTTCTTTTGTAGTTCACTTTTATTTTCACTATATCCAATATGTTGCCCTTGAAAAGTAACACTGTAAATTGGTTTGTAAGCAAAAGCAACTAAACCAGATATCATAATGGCTGCTACAGCAAACAATGCAATAATTTTAATTGATGTTCTAATATGGATTAATACTTTTTTTACAATATTAATTTCAAACAACCCCTTTTCTTTTTCATTAGCTTTTTGCATTTTATATGATTTTATTTTTTTTTACAAAGTGGTTCATGGGGAATTATTGTTTATTATCTCTTTTATTTTTAATTTATCTTCAATTTATTTCTATTTACTCTTTTTTTCTACACGTTTATTTCCGTAAAGGATTCTCCTATTTTGGTATATGATTTTACTTTCTTTTTATAATTTTTACCAATCTTTCAAAAAAAGTAGCTCTTTTAAATTCTTGTATCATATCATTTCTATCAAGAACACTTTGTGGATAGATTTCTTCCCTTACTTCCCTAAGAACTTCTATCACTTTCTCATATTGAAATGGTTTAGGGATAAAATATTTGACTTTTAATTCCCTTAAGGACTCCATAATATCTGTATAGGGTGCTCCAGATATCACAACAAATTTAGGCTTTTCTTGTTCGCGATACATTCTAATAATTTCTAATCCCTTGAGATATCCTTCTTTTCTTTTTATATCTGTTATAACTGTATCTGGTTTTAAGGTATTTATTAATTCAATTTCATCTTCTGTTCTACTCGTAATATCTAAAAGTAGAAATTCTTCATGCTTTTTAATTTCTTCTGCTAACACAGTGGTGATAATTTTATTATCATCCGCGATAATAATTTTTAATCGACTAATCATAATTCTTCCTTCTAAAATTTTAACTTTCTTCATCAAGTAGCTTTTGAAAAGATAAGATAAATTTTTCCCAATTTTCCAAATCATCTGAATTTGATAATTCAAACAATTCTTTTCTTTGCACATGATATTTCATACTGTTCTTTTTGGTTTTTTCTAATAATTGTACTGTTAATTCTTCTAATTGTTTTTTCTCCATCATAATTTCCAATTCCTTCCTGTAAAATTTTACGTAACCTATTATACGTACGTTTTACTATACAGTCAACCCTTACAGTAGTATAAATTCAATGTATTCAGCTAGTATCAAGGATTATAAAACTTTTCGCTAAAAAGCGACTTTTTTTGACCTTTGTCAATAGTAGTTTTCCTAACGTTTTTTGTTGAATAGGAAACAAAAAAAATGTTTTGCAGCAAATTTTTGCTGCAAAACACCTCAAAATAACATTAATTTTTAACTATGAATAGCATTATATATCGCAATATTAATTAATCGATAAATTGATATTTTGTATTTTTCCTTTAATTCCTCTAATTTTTTGTAAGAGGATTCACGAATTAAA
This sequence comes from uncultured Clostridia bacterium, assembly GCA_944390445.1. Classification (GTDB taxonomy): domain Bacteria; phylum Bacillota; class Clostridia; order TANB77; family CAG-508; genus CALXRW01. Next base: position 2,993 of record CALXQB010000063.1, read on the forward strand.
AAATTATGGGGTTCTGATATCTCATTTTTTGGTCTTTCATATATTTTTACATCACATGTTCTAATTAATTCGATAATGGCAATATTCACTAACTTATTGATTGATGCATCGTAAACATTTGTTAGTTCTTCTAGTTTTTCATATAAAGTAGCATCTACTTCTATTCTTCTCCTAACTCCTGTATCTTTACTAAATAAATATTTATCAAACACACTCATTTTCTAACACCTCACCCCTTCATTATACTTTCCTATAATGATGTTTTTAATTCCTTTTAAATACATCTTTTTGACTACTATGTAGGTTTACTGTCAGACAAAAAACTGAACTTGTATTTCTACAAATTCAGTTTTTTGTCATTGTTGTAATTCATTTTTTACCTGGATAATTTCCTGTGGAGTAGCTTGCATAGCAGGTTTGTAATAACCTTTCATTTGCGCTACTTTAAAAATTTCATATTGAAATGCTTCATCATTATTTCTAATTTGTTGTAAAGTTTGTCTTAATTCTGCATTTTCAGTTTCTGCAATTGCAGTTTGATAAGTATTAAGGCTTCCTTTTACACTTGATAAAACATCATTTACCATTGCTTTTTCTTCCATATTCTTTCCTCCTAATTATTTAAAAATGACATTAATTTTTGTTTTGTATTCAATGCGTCTTGTGCAGATTTTGTAAATATTTGCTTTATTTGAGGATCTACACTAGTATTTGCATAGTTGGTTAATTTTTCATAACTTGTTTGATGTGAACCTATTAAATGTCTTAAATTTTGAAGCTCTACTTGAGTTAATTTTGCCATATTTATCCTTCCTTTCTCAACATAATCTAAAAATAGTATGGCTATATTTTTCTTTTTTATTCATATTTTTTATTTTTATTAATCTGTACTAATCAGTTAAATAGTAGGGGTTTTCGAGATTTTCTTAATTTATTTTTTTATTTTACTTGTTTTTTTTATTTTTATTCTATATAATCTACCTAACAAAAAAAGAGGTGATAAAAATGAGGCAGAGCATGCAAAATCAATCAGAAAATCAATATAAAATCATTGGTGTAGATGATGAACCAGGTGTTCTTGATTCTCTATCCGTTTTTCTAAAAAGAGCTGGTTACCATTTCTCAGGCTTTACTGATCCATTAGAAGCCATTGAAAAAGTAAAAACAGAACATTTTGATTTGATGATTTTAGATTACATCATGACACCCGTTCATGGTGATCAAGTCGTTGAAGAAGTTAGGAAATTTAATAAAGATATTTATATTCTTCTTCTTACTGGTCATAAAGATTTAGCTCCTCCATTAGAAACCATTCGTAAGTTAGACATTCAAGGATACTGTGAAAAAAGTGACAAATTAGATCAATTATTATTATTAGTAGAATCCGGTATCAAATCTATTTCTCAAATGAATTTAATTCGAAAAATCAATATAGAATTAAAAGACACCTATGAAAAGCTTGAACAATCCTATATGGAAACAATTGAAACTTTAAGGCTTGCCGTTGATGCCAAGGATGTGTATACAAGAGGTCATTCAGATCGAGTTTCTGAATATTCTGTTTTAATTGGAAAAAGGTTAGGATTATCTGAAGATGATATTAAAACCTTAAGGATAGGTGGTTTATTTCACGATATTGGAAAAATTGGTGTCCCTGACAGTATTTTACTAAAAGACGCTAAACTTACAGATGATGAATATTCACAAATTAAAAATCATCCTTCCATTGGAGCTCATATTTTATCAACAGCAACCATTTTCTCTAACATCATTCCTATTGTAAAACACCATCATGAAAAATATAACGGAACTGGCTATCCTTCTAAATTAGCCGGTGAAAGCATTCCTTATCATGCTAGAATTGCTGCAATTGCTGATGCTTTTGATGCTATGACTTCCAAAAGACCTTATCGTGACGAAATTCCTTTAGAAAAAGTAAAAGAAGAATTTCGAAATTTACTAGGAATTCAGTTTGATCCAGAAATCGGAAAAGTATTCTTAGATATACTAGATCATGATTATAATGAGATTATGAGAATTCAGTCTAAATATTATAGCCAGCTATAGGCAAAAACAGACAGAGTGACGGAGCTTTTGTCTTAACAAAAATGAGAAACAAATAATGTTAGTTCTTTATTTTTGCTAAGATAAAAGCTCCGTCACTCTGTCTGTTTTTGAACTTTAACATCCTAAAAATTCATTGCCACTGAAGTATTGGATGACCATTATTAATATTATTAATATCTTTTTTAAATTCATCACCCAATACAGATATTGTATCCAATTCGTCATCTAAAATATTAATATTTTCAGTTTTACTATTATAATTATCTCCAATAGCTAATTCATCACCTTGTACTTTATAAAATCCATCTTTCAATGTTACTGTATGAATTCCTCCAATTAATAATCCTTTATAGTTATCTGTTGTTCCAGTTCCAGCAATTTCGCCGTAATTATATATATTATTTATGTTTCCTTGATAAGAATAGCCCAAAACTCCTCCTAAATATAAAGTATCTGCATTAGCTGTAATTTTACCAAAATTAATGCAGTTCATTACTTTATCTAAGTCTGAACCTATGCCACCAATTCTAACCTCCTTTGCCGTACCGTTAAGGATAATATCACCAGCATTATAACAATTACTACATTCTAATGTAGATCGACTTTCAATTCCAGCTAAATAAATTGTACCATATGAATAACTATTCACAATTATATTTCCTGAATTATAACAGTTAGTAATTAATGAATTATGTGTTATACCTGAAACATAAATTTTTTCCTCTGTATAATTTGATATAAGTATGTTTCCATAATTACAACAAGATGTAATTTCATTTCTATTATTTGAACCTACTATTCCTGAAATGATTCCACTGCCAGTATTAATGTAAATATTTAAATTACACTTATTAATGCATTTATCTATTTTTTCACTTGTCAATCCTTGACCAGCAATTCCTCCGACTTGCACGGAGCTAGAACCATTATTAGTAACATTAATATCTCCGCTAGTAGAGCAATTCATAATTGTACCAGAATTTCTTCCAGCAATTCCTCCCGCAAGAACCGCATTATTATTTGCTGTAACTTTTAAATTTATATTTTCCAAATTCAAATTTTTAATAGTTCCAAAATTTGTTGAAAACAGTCCGCATGTATTTACGTTTTCGCCTAATATTTTATTCATATATAGATTATAGATTATTTTCCCATTTCCATCAAAAATACCTTGAAAGCAATTAATACCATCTTCAATGTCTTCAATACTTCCAACTGGTACAAATCCAGATTGATTTATTAATAATGTTTTTAATTCTCCATCATATCCATATTCTCCATAATTTGTTCTTAAAGGTTCTACATATGATTTATTTGAATTAAAATCTAAACTTAACCCCAATTTTACTGTTTGTCCTTCATATGTGTTTCCATTTGTTACATCATATGAAAAAAATACTAAATCCTCTATGCTATTTATAATATAGGTATCTGCTTCTTCTACTTCCAACATTCCTGGATTTTCATCTGTTACTTGTTCTACTTCTATTCCCGTTAAGTATTGATTTATGATATCTTCTGCTTTTCCTAATTCTTTTTTTTCATCTTTTTCTGCCTGTTCCGTTTCATTCTTTGCTTCTTGAGTTTTTTCTATGATTCCATTTTGATCTAATACAATATTTATGCTAACACCTGCTAAGATGATTAACACGATGATTGTTACCACTAGTGCGACTAGGGTGATTCCTTCTTCTTTTCTTCTTTCTTGTTTTTTCATATTTCCTTTTTCCTCCGTTTCTGTCCCTATTTAAGGACGCTTCTTTATTTCTGGGCTGGTCAAGATCAGCCCCTACATTCTGGCAAATTCTTCGAAGTACGGGCGATTAAAATCTCCCCTACATTTTAAAGCAATTTCTTCGTAGAATAACGGGTCGCCGTAGGCGGCGACGCCCTACATATGTTTTTAATGAATAGTGAATAATGAATAATTTTCGTGCAAAATATATTTTTATGTATTATTCGCTATTCATTCTTCATTATTCATTAAACATAAAAAGACTATCCATCTCGTGCATTATAATAACACTCGAAATGGATAGTTCCGATTGATTATCTTTTTTATTAAATTATATTGTGTGTGTGTGTGTGTGTGTGTGTGTGTGTGTGTGTTACTCTCCCAAGGTTTTCCGCTTTTATTCATTTTCCTATTCTCCTTTTTTGTTACGTTATTTCTTTATAATAAAAATACATTTTATATCATATAGCAAATTATTAAATACAAAATAATTCTTAATTTTCCGTCTCCACATAATCAAGTATCATCTTAATATATGTTTTTATTTTACCATTGCATGTGTAAAAGTCAATATAAAATTGATAAAAAAATACAAAATTAAATTGATAAAAAAATTCAATGTTGTTTTTC
>CALXQB010000064.1 GCA_944390445.1 uncultured Clostridia bacterium
GTAGAAAATGCAGAAGGAAGAACAAGAACAGCAAAACAAGCACCAAGTTTACGAATTCAAATGAAAACCCAAGAAGTAGGAAAAACAGAAATAACTCTAAACTTAAATAACAAAGATAATGTAAAATTAGAAAATTACTATTATGTAATAACAAATGCAAGTGGAGAAGAAATAAGAGAGGTTTTAGAACAAAATCAAAAAGAAATAGAAAGAACAGACTTAGACCCAAACTCCTATTACAACATAAAATTCTATGCAGACTATGACCTAGAAGATGGGTTAGGAATAAAAAGAGAACAACTATTATTAGATACCAACTTTACCACAATGCCATTAGCAAGTTTAGGACAACTCTTTTGGAATACAGAAGCAATTAATATAGAACAAAACAAAGCAGAAATCACAATACAATTGGACGAAATCAAAACAGATAAAAGATTGATTCAGATAATCAATCAAGTACAAATGCAAATAACAGACGAAAATGAAAATGAATTTGAAACATATGAACTAGATGTAAGCCAAATCAAAGCAAATGAAACCATAACCATAAGCCTACAAGGCCTAAATAGTAACACAGAATACCATTATGAAATCATCACAACGGTAAAACAAGGAAGTATAGAAGAAACAGCAAATAAAGAACAAACCCAAACTAGTTTTATCACAAGAAAAAAACCAGCACAAGTAATTATCAAAAACCAATTTGTAACAGGAGATTTAATAGATTTTGATGTGGCTGTACAAGATGAAGATGGAAGTATATTACTAGATTATGTGAGAATGGAAATCAGAGATGAAAAAAGCAATCTAATATCTGTAGAAAATATTACCAAAAATCAGGAGGATGTAAGAAAACAATATGATAGATTAGAACCAAATAAAAATTATACAATCACATTTATAGCAGAACAATATAATGAAGGAAGAGACAATAGTACATATCAAGCAAATTATGTATTAGAAACAAGAACAATCTATACAGAAATTAGCATAACAGGAGAACTAGAATTACATTCATTAAGCAAAAAAGGAATAGGAAAAAATTTAATTAATGTAGAATCCAAAAATAATTGGTTTGGTGAAAGATATTTTAATATGTGGAATCACAAATATGGCAAAGAATATGATAAAGAAACAGGAATTTTGAAAATAGGTGAAGAATTAGCCAAAAAATTTGTTTATGATTTTACAAACTATATAGGACAAGAAGTAACAATTTCTTTTGAAGCAATGTTAATAGGAGATGAAAGCAACTACGATGTAGGAATTCAAAACCATAAAGAATATGCCAATAGAACAAAAATAGAAAATTTAAGTAGTAGTGAATATAAAGAATATCAATATACAGTAACAATAGATGAAACTGGATATTTAGGTTTTTACACATCAGCCAACCAAGGACTTTTAATAAAAAACTTACAAGTAGAATTGGGGAATAGGAAAAGTGCATATGAACCATTTCATTATCAAAGAGAATTAGAAGTAGCAGTAAATTTAGAAGATAGAAAAAATGAAATAACAACAAAAGATTATTATATAAGAATATATGAAGATGGGAATCTAATCCAAGAAGAACGCTATGAAGAAATAGAAAATGGAAAAGTAGAAAATGCAGTAAAAAAATTTCAAAATCTAAAAGAAGGAACAACATGTAGAATAGAACTATTAGTAAATGTAAGAGATAGATTTTACACACTTGATTATTATGAACTAGAAATAGAAGAAACAAAAGAAATAAAAGCAATAAGAAATGAAGAAGAATATAGAGAAATACAACCATATGGAGAATATATAGTAGTGAATGATTTAAACTTTTCAGGAGCATCAGGAGACTATTGGCGATTCGGGACAGAGAATTTATATTGGGAAGGAAAACTGGATTTTAATGGGCATAAGATAATAAGAGATACAGTAAATTTAGGAAATGCTGACGCTCTATTTTATTATATTGGAGAAAACGGAATTTTAGAAAATTTTGTGTTGGAACTTAAGTTAAATAATACAATAGAAAAAGGTGCAAGAGGAATATTTGTGGAAGATAATTATGGAATGATACGTAATTTCCAAATCCATGTAACAGAATGTAATATGCTTCCTAACCATACAATATATTTGTGGGGAAGAAATAATAGAGGTAAAATTGAAAATTTTGTAGTTCATCTAGAAACACCTCTTTATGGAAGAACTAATATTACTGGTGGATGTAATATAAATTATGGAATAATACAAAATGGATATTTTTATGGAGAAAATATAAAAACTATTTTTGAGACATCAGAAGATGCCATATATGCAGGGGTAGTAAGTCTGCAAAATTTTAATAATGGAATTATACAAAACACCTATAGCTTGATAAATATAGATACAAGCAATCAAACAAATATAACAAAATCTATAGGAAATATAACAAGAACGAACCTATATGCTGCCAATGTAAGAAATGTTTATTCTTTGGGGATAGGAGAAAACATAGGAGAATTAAATCAAGGCCCTAATATTTTTTCTGTAGGATCAACCAATATAGAAAATAATTACTATTTCTGTGATGAAATTTTTAATAATCCTTATCATAGCAAAACAACAATGTTAGCATTAAGAGATACGAATTTTCAAAACCAATTATTAAATACCCAAGGACAATTTGAAGTAGATGAACTAGTTTTAAATGGCTACTATCCACATGTAAAAATGCCAGATGTAATGCCAAGACAAGAATATATAGAACTGCCAGAAGTAGAAGATGATGATTTAGCAGATATTTTATCAATAGAAGTTCTAGAACAAAAGCCAGATGAAGTAACGATTCTATGTAATGTACATAATCCATCAGGAGAACAAATTGTAGGATTTCAGGTAGAAAGTTTAAACACAGAAATTTTATCACAAGAATATGTAGATGGAGTAAGTAGAGTAAAAATAAAGTTAAACAATCCTTCAAGATATATTTCAGGATACAGTGTAATGAGTATTACCACACAAGGAGCATTTGGAAATAATTACACAAGAACTTTTGAAGAAAATGAAAGAATCTTAGATATTGATTTATATAGGCCAATAAATACAATTGAAGACTGGAAAAACATAAACCAATCACCAACAGAGAACTATATGTTAATGCAAGACTTGGACTTTATTAATAATGGAGATGACATTATTGTAAGTTCAAACTATACAGGAAAGCTAAACGGAAATGGACATAAAATAAAGAATATAAATGTAACACAATATTTATTTAGATATTTAAATGGCTCTATAATGGATTTAGAAATAGAAAATGTACAAATAGCAGTCAGAGCAGGATATGTAGGACTAATTTCACAAACTGGTGCAGATGCTAGAATACAAAATATACATATGAATAACATAAAAATAACAAGTGATAGAAAATATTCTGCAACAATCGGAAGTTTGGTAGGAAATTTAATTGGAGGTATATTACAAGATTGTTCTATTAGAGAACTAACACTACAAATTGGAGAAATAACAGATGCAATTGTAGGGGGACTTGTAGGAAGGACAAGTGTAGCTACAATTAGGAACTCTTATGTTCAAAATGCAGATATAGAAATAGGTATGGTGACACAAACGGTGGGAATAGGTGGTGTAGCAGGAGCAAGCTATGATTTTACAATGATAGAAAATTGTTATACAACCGGAAAAATAAAAAGCAATTCACCATATTTAGGGGGGATTTTAGGAGTAACAAATTATTCATCTATAAATAATTGCTATAGTACAATGGTATTGGAAAATAATGCAGAATATATTGGAGGAATTTTAGGAAGAGAAGGACTTATTAATTCTACAAGTGTTCGAGGAAACCTCGCTCTAGGAAGTATTTACAGCCAAACAGCAACACAATATATCCATAGAATTATGGGGGAAAGTGGACAAACTTCTAATAATTATGCCTATGAAGGACAGAAAATAAACGGTTTTGCAATAACTGACCCACAAGATGCTATTTTACTATCAAAAGAAGAGCTAAGCAATCCTAATACATATACAAATATATTGAATTGGGGAAATGCATATGATTATCGTCAAGTAGAAGAAGGAATTTTGCCTAAATTATATTATGCAGATACACAAACACTTTTACCACATCAAGAAGATATTTTTATAGAAGAAGAAACAAATTTAAGTATAGAGGAAATAGAAGTCAATAAAGGGCAAACTAATTTAACAGGAAGAATTGTTGTAAATAATCCAAAACAATTTGAGATTACCCAAGTTCGTATAGAAGATATGGAAAGTAGCATCACCAAACAAACTCAAATGGAAGGAAAAACATATATTGAATTTACAGGAACACCAACTAGATATTATGATAGTTATCAAATATATGAACTAGTATATGAAGAATCAGGACAAGAAAAAATACAAAAAACAAGTGTAAAGATAGAAGCTATTTTTTACAAAGAGCTTTATACATATGAGGATTGGCAAACAATTGAAGCTGGAACTTATCAAAACTACCGCTTAATGGCAGACATTGATTTTACAGGAAAAACAGATATAAATCAAAATTTAACAATTGGAAGGTTAGAAGCAGATGAAAATAAAACATTAAAAAACATACAAATTGAAACATCATCTAATATGGCAAGATTAATTCAAGATGTACAAACAAGTGTGAAGAATATAAATTTTGAAAATATTACAATTATAAGTACTTATGCTTCACAAGCTAACTATAATGGAATAATAGGAACATCAAGTGCTAATATTAGTAATTTAAACTTTAAAAATATTACAATTGATATTCCAACAAATGGATATATTGGAATAATTGGAATGGCTAATTCAGGCAATATTGAAAACATTAATCTAGAAAACATTGATATAAAAGGAAAAACTTATGTTGGAGGATTTATCGGTAGAACAAATAATGCAAAAATTCAAGGAGTAGAAGCAAAAGACATTATTGTAGAAGCAAGCGGAAATTATATAGGTGGAATACTGGGACATCAAACTTACTATACTGAAACAGAAAGTAGATTAAGTAATATCTATGCAGATAATATAAACATAGTGGGAGGAACCTATATAGGAGGAATACTAGGATTTGGAAAAGGATATAATTTAACAGTAATTAATAGTAATATTACGGGAAGTAGTTATATTGGTGGAATTATAGGAAATATGCAAAATGCAGAAGGAGATGGAAATATTGATAATAGTAATTTATTATCACAAAATAATAGGATAAGTGGTAGTAGAGAAAAAATACGGTGGAATTGCGGGATATATGGGCTATTTACCAAGTGCAGGTAATATAGTAGTGGATAATTGTGACATAATAGGACTAACTCAAAATAGTAATCAAGTAGGAGGAATTGCGGGGTTTGCGGACTCATCTGTAGGAGTGTCAGCAGTAAAAATAGCAGAATTATTAGTCAAGGAAGTCAAGTAGGAGGAATTGCAGGATATCATGGAACATGGGGGAATATACTATCTAGCTATGTACAAAATACAACAATAGAAGGATATTCTAAGGTAGGAGGTATTGCTGGAGAAACTGTAGCAGGAACAATTACCAGAGATTATGTGAATGCAGACATTAAAGCATATGCACATTCGGCAGGAGGAATTATTGGATATTTAGAGAACACAAGTATGACAGCAGCATCTAATGTTAGCACAACATATGTATGTTATGTAGTAAGGTCTACCATTCAAGGGCAAGAAAAAGTAGGTGGATTAATTGGAGATAGTAGTGTACCACTTTATTATCAAAATAAGGCAGCTTATTATTATCAAAATTTAATAGAAGCACAAATTGAGTGTAATGATATAAACACAGCATCCATGGGAATTGGAGGAAGAAAAGAAGAGAATTATAAAATGATTCGAACTTATGTATATCAATATTCTACTATTAATGGAGAGTTTATTAATAGTCAAAATGATACATTTACAAGTGACCAATATGTAAATTTAACTACTTTACGAGATCAGAATTTTTATAAAAACAGCATGTGGTGGGGAACAAATTATGATTATAGCATTTTAAACCAAAATAAATATCCACTTATTAATAGTTATCTTACACCAGAACAAACCGGAATAGACCTGCCAACAGAACCAGGTGGACAAAGTATGGCGACCAATAGTGTTTTACCACAAATAACAGCATATAGTATTGGTGCCAATAAATTAAATTTAGATGTAAGCAATATAGAAGATGGAACAAGTTTAACATATGAAACAGAAAACACAGAACCAAATACAATTGAACTAAAACAAAGGACTTATACATTTGCCTATAATTACCAAGTGCCAATTACATTAACTCTAGCAAACAGTGAGCAAGAAGAAACAGTTATAATAAACCCAGAAGAAGTAAAAAATGAAGCAAGCAATAGTAATGGAATAACAGCTTACTTAAAAGATGAAAGTTTAGTAGTAGAAGGAGAAGCGGTAGAGGGAGAATTTGTAAATATAGGAGAAGGTGAGGCACTAGGAAAGAATAGCAAATTATACCATATAGCAGAAAACACATGGGAAGAGGAAACTGTTCCGGAACTAGAATTAATTGAACAAGAAAGTAAAGAAACATATGAATATGATGGAAATGAAATTGAAACCTATGGAACCTATAGTACAGTAAATGGACAAGAAGTAAATGCAATATTAGCAGTAAACTATAATACGTTAACAGCAACAGATGGAAAACTAGAAAAAGTACAAGCAGACAAAATTATAGACTCCTATAATGAAAAAGAACATGAAACAATATTGGGGACAGATGGAAAACTATATGATTTAAAAACACCAATTACTTATCCAGAGAATTTTAAAAATGCAGAGATCAAAACATTAGCAGTAAATAGTGAGCCAAAAGAGGCGATGGTATATTATGAAAATGGAAATGTAGAAGTATTTAATTATATGACAGGAAATGTAGTATATGAAGATAAACAAAAAGAAAACATAAGCTTATGGGAATACATAGGAGAACAATGGAATAGTAAAGAAGAAATTACAACAATACAAGAAAGTTATGAAAAAACAAAACAAGTAGAAGAAAAACTAAAACAAAAACCAATCAGTGAAAATCTAAGCCAAAATGCAAACTATGTAACCATGTATAATAGTGAAACAGGAGAGCATGAAATTTATGCAGAAGAGGATATACTAGTAGGAGAAGAAAAATCCGAAACAGAAAAAATAGAAGAACAGCCAGAGGAAGTAAGGAACTATTATGAAACAGCAGAAGGAGAAAAAGAAGAAAAGAACAATGGATTTTATTTCGTGATAGGAAGTATTGCTGGAGTATGTATCACTTTAGTCATACTAAGATTTATCATCATAAAACGAAAGAAAAAG
>CALXQB010000065.1 GCA_944390445.1 uncultured Clostridia bacterium
ATTTTGAGGATTATGATTTTATAGAATATACTAATGGAAAAAATTTTAATGAATATATTAAAAATAAGATAAAAGACAAAAATAAGTATTATTTATTTTTTGATGAAATTCAAAATGTTCAAGATTTTGAAAGAGTTATCAATTCTTTTAGAGCAACTATGAATGTTAGTATTTTTATAACTGGATCAAATAGTAAATTATTATCAGGAGAGTTGGCAACCGTTTTAACAGGAAGATTTATAAGTTTAAAAATGATGCCTTTTACATATTCAGAGTTTATAGAATTAAAAAAGGAAAAGAAAGAAGAAATAACAGAAAAATCTTTTGATGAGTTTATTGAATGGGGAGGAATGCCATTAATATACAATACAAATAACGAAATGGAAAGAAAAATGTATTTAAGGGACTTATATAATGCAATTATTTTAAAAGATATTGTTGAAAGAAATAATATAAAAGATATCAATTTATTAAATAGAATTATACAATTTATGATGGAGAATATTGGTGGAGTTTTATCTTCAAATTCTATTGCTCGTTATTTAAAAAATGAAAAAATAAGTACATCTGTAGATACTGTTATGAATTATATAGACTATATTACAACTTCATCCATATTCAATAAGGTAAATAGATATGACATAAGAGGAAAAAATGTAATGGCTACACTTGAAAAGTATTATTTAACTGATTTAGGTTTACTTGCACTAAAAAGTTCACCAATTGAAAAGAAAATTGGGGGAAGATTAGAGAATATTGTTTATAACGAATTGATAGCAAGAGGATATGAGGTATATATAGGAAAAACAGAAAAAGGTGAAATAGATTTTGTAGTAGATAAATTTGGAGAAAGAGAATATATACAAGTGGCAGATTATTTATCAAGTGATGATGTTATAAAAAGAGAGTTTGGAGCTTTTAAATATGTAGATGATAATTATCCAAAATACGTGATAACAATGGATAGAATTAATTATAGCCAAAATGGAATAATCCATTTAAATTTAAAAGATTTTTTATTAAATAATGAGAGGTAGTTTTTTCAGGCAATTTTTTCATAGAACGGGTCGGCGTGGGCGCCGACACCCTACACACGCACATTTAGTGAATGATTAATGATGAATTATTTTTTCGGGATGGTCAAGACCATCCCCTACACACTAATTATTCATTAAAATATACAAGAACCCTCCGACGCTTCGCGTCACCTCCCTTTGGTAAGGGAGGCAAGGCACATTTTTCTGAACAAAAAGTCAGTCCCCTTGTTCGTTTATTCTAATATAATTTCATCTTCTAAATAGGCATATTGATATTTTTGTTCTTCTTTTTCGATTTCTCTTATTTTATTTGCAATTCTAATTTGTGGTGCTTCTATTGTTTGAGCTGCAATAATAGCTTTTTTGTTTCCCTTCGCTCCAGCATGTGCTAAACCTCTTAGGTTTCCAAGTACAACAATGTTTTCACTTGCTACAATCTCAGCACCGCCATTTACATCTCCTAATACTACAATACTTCCTTCAAATTCTATTTTTTTGCCTGACCTTAATGATCCTTTTATATATTGTGTTTCTGAGATATTAACTTCTTTTTCAAATGTTTTTTTAATACCATGTAATCCTAGTTCTTGTGGACTGTCGATTTCTATTTTTACATCCATTTCTTGTGTTAGCATTTTTCTTACATTTTCGATTTCTTCATTTTTTAATACTTTCCCTGTTACTAGAATCGGTGTTTTTTCTTCTTGATACATTTTTTTTAGTTCTTTTATTTTGGTTTGTAATTCTTCACTATATTCTTCTTCTGTAGCATTTTCTGATATTTTTATAATGATTTGATCTGGTTTTTGGTTAATACTAATACAACTCATTTCTAATATCCTCCCTGTTTTTAGTAGTTTTTTTGAAGAACGGGCGATTAAAATCGCGTCTATTATTTTCATAAATTACTTTATCTTTGCATAATCTATTTTTCTATCTTACTTCTTCTGTATAAGGTTTTGAGGTTGTATCTTCTGTAACGTTTCCCGCATTAATTCCAAAATATTCTCTGATGATCTCTCTAACTACTTCTGCTGTATAGTTTCCATGTCCTCCATTTTCTACCATGACAACAACTGCAATTTCAGGATTATCATATGGTGCAAATCCGGCAAACCAAGCATTAATATTGTCTCCTGCTTCTGTTGAACCTGTTTTTCCACCTACTGGAATTTCAAAATCTCTGAATCTAGAATATGCTGTTCCTCCTGTTTCTTCTGTAACTGATCTCATTCCTTCTAAAATAGCATCTAAGTATTCTTGATGAATTTGTACGTCTTCTGTACTTTCTTCTACATAACCTGTTTTTTGGTTTGCAAAGGATTCTATTTCTTCTCTTGGTACTTCTGTTCCATCTGGATTAATGATGGTTTTTATTAATGTTGGTTTAATTTGTTTTCCTCCGTTTGTTAACATGGAAATATATTTTGCCATTTGTAATGGGGAAAAGTCATTATATCCTTGTCCAATTGCTGCATTGAAAGTTTGTCCTAAATACCATTCTTCTCCTGTCACTTCTTTGTGAACTTCTTTGGATGCCAAAGTTCCACTGGTTTCTCCCATTAATTCTATTCCTGTTTTTTTACCAAGTCCAAAATAAGAAGCATATTTATCTAAGTTATCAATTCCCATTCTTTTTCCCACTTCATAAAAATAGTAGTTACAGGAATGCTTAATGGCATCTTCTACATTTACCCAACCATGTGTTGTTCCATAGTCGTCATATATCCAGCAGTGTGGTCTATTTCCTTCTGGATAAATTCCCCTATCTAATACTCTTTCTTCTGTATCGATAACTCCAGATTCCAGTGCAGCTATTGCTGTTGCCATTTTAAAGATAGAGCCTGGCGCATAAGAACCCTGTACTGCTCTATTAAATAATGCCTTTACCTCTTCTTGGTTATATTCATTCCATTTTTCTGTACTGATTCCTTTTATGAATAATTGTGGTTCATAGTCTGGATAACTAGCTAGTGCCAATATTTCTCCTGTTTGCACATTCATAACAACAACAGCTCCAGATTTTGCATAATAGGCACTTCCTAATTCTCCATTTCTAATTTTCATGATATTCTCTTCTAGTTGTTGTTCTGCTGCTTCTTGTAAATTAGCATCAATCGTTAATACAACATCACTTCCAGCAATAGCTTCTTGTGAAATATATTCACCTGAGCTAGTTCCATCTACTGTCATGTCTACTTGTTTTACGCCATCTTTGCCTCTTAAGTATTCTTCAAACATGTATTCTATTCCTAATCTTCCAATATAGTCATTCATGTCATAGCCTTGGTCTTCTCTTTCTTTTAGGTCATCTTCATCGATTTTTCCTATATATCCTACTACATGTGAGGCTAAACTTCCTCTTACATAGTCTCTTACCGCTTCTGTTGAAATATTAATTCCTGCAAAGCTTGCATTCCTTTCACTAAATTCATTTACACTGGCTCTACTAATATCAGTTGCAACTGTAATTGGTTTTGTAACACTATATCCATTTTCGGATATTTCATAACGGATGGTCATTATTTTTCTTGCTTCTGCTAAATTTTCTGTTTCAATTTCGTATTCTTCTTTTAGTTGGTTAAACGCCTCTTCTGCAGTTGAACCTTCTTTTAATTCATTTTCTTCTAAAAATTCTTGAATATCTTCCTCTGTAGAAAAAGTATAGGCAAACGGTTCTATCGTTATTGGCAAATTATCTACATAGGTATCACCATTTTTTTCTAATACGGTTATCATATTTAAAATGGCTGTGTTTAGACTTTTATCATCTATTTTTGTTTTGTATAGGTCCAAATTAAATCCCATTTTTGTTCCTGCAATAATATTTCCTGTTCTGTCATATATATTACCTCTGGCTGCTTTTAATGTTGTTTCTCTTGATAACCTTGTATTAGATGTTTCTCTATATTCTTCCCCATTTACAATTTGCAAAAAGAATAATTGGCATAATAATACAATGCCACAAATATAGATTAGAATAGTTACTAAATTATATCTAAATTTTGTTATTTGCTTTTCATCTTTTTTTGGCAATCGATCACCTTCTCTTAAAAATATCTTGTTAATATATGGTTTCCCTTAAATACATCTTGTACATAATATCCCAATTTCTTTAATATTGGATAGAAAATGATAAAAAGAATGATGTTATAAATACTTTCTATAATTATGGTTCTTAAAAAATATGGAATAGAGATACTACTTCCGAGGAACATCCCTTGTAATATACAAATTCCTAGCTCAAAAAGTATAGTTGCTCCTACTATCATTAGAATAATAGTAAGTTTGCTATCTTTGGAAAATTTTTTATCTAAATATCCTCCTAACCATCCTATAATTCCAAGCATAATTCCATTGATTCCTATAATTCTGCCACTTAAAATATCTAATAAAATTCCCCATGTTGCTCCCATAGTAAAACCAAAACCTTTTCCGATAAATAGCCCCATGTACAATATTAAAATAATAAATAAGTTTGGTTTTATTCCTGCTATGTGAAACCAGCTAAATACATTTGATTGAAGAAAATAGAGAAGGAAAAATAAAAGAATACTACATATGATAACAATTATTTTTTTTAGCATTTTCTATTCATTCCTTCCTTTCTTTTTAATTTAAGTTTAAACCTTTTTACTCGCTTTTCCGAAAAATGAGCGATTAAAAATCGCCCATACGATTTTTACTTAATAATTAATACAGTTTCTAGTTTATCAAAGTCAACAGCTGTTTCTATAATGGCATAGCGGTCTGTGATATTTTGCGTGTTTTTAATTTCCTTTATTGTTCCTACTAAAATTCCTTTTGGGTAAATTCCTCCCATTCCAGATGTTTCAATTCTATCCCCTTGTAAGAGATTCGCATCTGTTGGAATATAAGTTGCTCTTAACTGATTGCTTCCTTCTAAGTCCCCTTTACATACAATACCATCTCTTGATGTACTAATAGTACTACTTACACTACTGGCAGGATCAATTATGGTTTGTACTTTTGAGGTGTTTTCTGTTACTGATATAATATGTCCTACTAAACCACTTTCTGAAATAACTGCCATTTCTTCTTGGACTCCGTGTTTTGTTCCTGCATTTAATACAAATACTCTACTATAATTGCTTATGTCTTTATTGATTACATTGGCAGGAATCGTTTCATATTCTGAATACTGATCCATCATAGCAGAATATTCTCTTAATTCTGCATTCTCTGCTTTTATCATTTCTAGTTCTCTTAAACTCTGTTCTAATTCTGTATTTTTTTGTTTTAATTCTTCGTTTTCTTTCTTTAGTGTTTCCATATCTGTAAAAAAGCTAGTATTGCCAGCTATTTTATTTTTCAAATAGGCAAGTCCACTTTGTATTGGCATTACGACAGTACTAACAGCGCTTTCTATATAGGATAGGTTGTTGTTGTTGATATTAGAAAAAATAACAACTAATATTAATATGATGATTGTTACAATGATTCCTATGATTCCGGTTGTATTTTTTCTATACATTCTTTACTCCATCCTTTCTATTTTTTTCTTCTTGCATTTACCAAAATATCTTTTAATTTTTCTAAGTCTTCTAATGTTTTTCCTGTTCCTTTTACCACACATTCTAATGGTTCTTCCGCAATGTAAACTGGCATTTCTGTTTTTAAGCTAATTAGTTTATCGATATTTTTTATTAATGCTCCTCCTCCTGCTAAGACAATTCCTTTTTCTACAATATCTGATGCTAATTCAGGAGGCGTTCTTTCTAAAGTTGCTTTAATAATATCTACAATTTCTAAAATAGATTCTTTCATTGCTTCTTCCACTTGTGTAGAGGTAATAATAGCATTTCTAGGAAGTCCTGTTGTTAGGTCTCTACCACTAATTTCCATAGAAGCTTCTGTCATTAAAGGTGTGGCACATCCAATTTCCATTTTTATTTGTTCTGCTGTGATATCTCCTATTGCTAAATTCATTTCTCTTTTTACATAATTTAAAATGTCTTGGTCTAATTCGTCTCCTGCTGTTCTTAATGAATTGCTAACAACAATTCCGCCCAAGGAAATAACAGCTACTTCTGTTGTTCCTCCTCCAATATCTACAATAATATTACCAGTTGGTTCTGCTACATCAAGATTTGCTCCAATTGCAGCTGCCATTGGTTCTTCAATTAAATACACTTCTTTTGCTCCAGCATGCAACACTGCTTCTTCTACGGCTCTTTCCTCTACCTCTGTTATGCCAGATGGAACACCTACTACTACTCTAGGCCTTCCCGCATTATATCTTTGGCATACTTTTTTTATAATGTTTTTTAACATTAATTGTGTTGCTGTAAAGTCTGCAATAACCCCATCTTTCATTGGTCTTACTGCTTTAATGCTTTCTGGTGTTCTTCCTAGCATTTCCTTTGCTTCATGTCCTGTTGCTAAAATTTCACCTGTTTTTCTATCTATTGCCACAACAGAAGGCTCTTTTAATACAATTCCTTTTCCTTTTAAAGTAACTAAGATATTTGCTGTTCCTAAGTCAATTCCAATGTCTTTACTTCCAAAGCCCAAAAGTTTCATTTTTTCACAATCCTTTCTTACTTTTTGTATTTCCTGTCTTTTGTTTTTGTCATGATACTGCTAAAGGTTCCATCTCCAATTACGATATGGTCTAGTAATTTGATTCCCATTAAATCACAGCAGTCATAAATTCTATCTGTTAAATGGTAGTCTTGGTTACTTGGTGTAGAATCTCCACTGGGATGATTATGAATTAAAATCATATGAGGGACATTCATTTTAATTGCTTCTGATAGAACTTCTTTAGGTTCTATCATAGCAAAATTTGCTCCACCAAAAGCAATATCTACTATCTTGAGTACTATATTTTTAGAATTTAATAA
>CALXQB010000066.1 GCA_944390445.1 uncultured Clostridia bacterium
GGTTTATCTATATCAATATCGTTAAAATCTTTATCACCTGTTATAAAAACATCAACATCTTCAATAATAGCTGTATGAAAAATAATATAATCATCCTTATCCCTTATTTCAAATAGTTTATTTTCTACTGTAATTGGAGAATAAACTAAAGTAAAAGGAAAATCTTTTAAAAATTCATCTAAATCCTTTTGTGTTACTTTAAATTTTATATCTATTAATTCTTTTAGTTCTTCAATTGTATAGGAGCAAACAACTATTTCGTGTTCTGTAGAAAGTTTATAGATTAGTTCATTCATCTTTTTGCTCTTAAATACAAATGCTGAAACAAGAATGTTTGTGTCTAACATTACTTTCATACTAATCCTTCTTTCTATTTTTTCTAAATTCTTTTATCATTTTCACAACATCTTCTTCTGTTTTTAAGTCAAGTCTTTCTGCCTCGCCATCAAATGCATTTTGTATTTTTTCTAGTGCAAGCATTGCTGAATTTTGAATAACTATGTCATTACCTTTTTTAATAAAAAGAATTTTACTTCCTTCCTTCAAACCTAACAATTCTCTAATTGATTTTGGAATAGTTACTTGTCCTTTTGTAGTTACTTTTGCTAATTCCATAAAATCACTCCCTTTCATTTTCCTTACTTTCCTTACTTATATTATATGACATTTTTTAAATTTTATCAATATTTTGATGATTTTAATTGAAAACTATTATGAATATGTTATACTAATTATATCAGTTGATGAATTAAATTATTTTTTTAGCAAAATATGGGAGAAACACTTTGAAAATTAAGCATTTTTTCGCAAATAACCTCCCTAAAAACACTCCAACATTTTAAACCACCGAAATATCAGTAAAAGGGCTCTGATATTGGGTGGTCTTTTTATATGTGTATATAAGTTATTAAATTAGGTAAATTCAACGGTATCTCTTAATTCTTTTTTTATTATGCAATGGATTATCAGCATAGTCATGCTTTATGTCTTATTCTAATACTAATGCTTTTTTAGGGCAAAAATTAGAACATTTGCCACACCTTATACACTTATCATAATCTATTTTAGGTGCTTCAAAATCTTGTTGGCTCAAAGCTCCAA
This sequence comes from uncultured Clostridia bacterium, assembly GCA_944390445.1. Lineage (GTDB taxonomy): Bacteria > Bacillota > Clostridia > TANB77 > CAG-508 > CALXRW01. The sequence goes on from CALXQB010000066.1 coordinate 1,102, forward strand.
CTGGGCAAACATTTACAGCTGGACATTTATGATTTTGTGGACAATTTTCAATTATTATTTTTAATTTTTTATCCATAAATTTCTCCTTTCAAATATTTATTTTGTAATTTCTCTTAGTTCAAACTCTATTATTTCTTTTAATTCTTCTAAAGATAATTCCACTTGATAACCAATTTTTCCAGCACTAAAGATAATGGTGTCAAAATTTTGTGCTGTAATATCTATCACAGTTTTAAATTGTTTTTTCATTCCGATTGGAGAACATCCACCATGAATGTAACCAGTTAATTTCAGTAAGTCTTTGGATTTTACCATTTCAATACTTTTTTCGTGTACTACATTTGCTGCTTTTTTTAGGTCCAGTTCCTTGTCAACTGGAACAAGAAATACATAGTTTGTATTGGTAGTTCCCACCGTTACTAATGTTTTAAAAAGCTGGTCTGGATTTTGTTTTAAAACAGTTGCTACTTCTATTCCACTAATTGCATTTGTATTTATGTAACAATGACTTATATACTTTATATTTTTTTGGTCTAGAATTCTCATTACATTTGTTTTTTCAGCTGATTTCATTTTTATAATCCTTCCATTTCTTCTTCTATTTTTTCTTCACATACTCTCATTGCTAAAATGGTTTTTTCAAATAATTCATCTAATTCCCAGCCTAATTGTTCTGCTCCTTGTTTTATAATGTCTCTTGAACATCCAGCTGCAAATTTTTTATCTTTAAATTTCTTTTTTAGGCTAGATACTTCCATATCCTTTGTACTTTGTGATGGTCTCATTTTAGCAGCAGCCCATATTAAGCCTGTTAATTCATCAACTGCAAATAAGATTTTTTCCATTTCATGTTCTGGTCTTATATCAGAACAAATTCCATAGCCATGACTACAAATAGCATGTATCATTTCATCACTAGCCTCTATTTCTTTTAATAGTTCTGGTGCCTTTTTGCAGTGTTCTTCTGGAAATTTCTCAAAATCCACATCATGTAATAATCCTACTAGTCCCCAAAAGTCTTCATTATATCCATTCTCTTTTGCAAAATATCTCATTACCTGTTCTACTGTATAGGCATGCCTTAAATGAAATTCATCTTTATTATATTTTTTTAGCAATTCTATCGCTTCTTCTCTTTCCATATCTTACCTCCCATAATCCTATTTGTTTTCCGTATCATAACATAACCATCCAAGCCATGTCAATGTTAGGAAAAGCATTTTGTACAAGATAAATGATGAATTTTAGTGCTTTACAATTTATACTTTTTACTATATAATAGTGCAATGATAGGAGGGCTTATGTACACTTATATATCGCAATCTGAAAATGATACCATATCTTTTGCACAATTGCTTGCCAAACAATCCTCATTGGGTGATATTATCATTCTTTCTGGAGATTTGGGTAGTGGAAAAACAAAGTTTGTGCAAGGATTTTTAAAGTATTTTGGACTTGAGAACGAAATTTCAAGCCCAACTTTTACAATTGTAAATGAATATCCTTCTACACCACCTTTGTTTCATTTTGATGTTTACCGTTTAGCAGATGTCGATGAATTTTATGCCATTGGTGGAGAAGAATATTTTGAAAAAGGTATTTGCCTTATTGAGTGGGGCGAGTTATTAGAAACTATATTACCAAGTTCCTATTTAAAAATTACATTTTCACGCAATTTAGAAGATGAAAATAAAAGAATTTTAACACTTACCCCTCATGGGGATCACTTTATTCATATATTGGAGGAATTAAAATTTGAAAATATTATCCATTGATACTTCTAGTAATATATGTTCTATTGCCATACTAGAAGATACAAATACAATACAAGAATTAAATATAAAAAATGCAAAAACACATTCTGAAAATCTTATGCCCTTATTAGATAAATTGTTAACTACTCATCATTTAGATTTGGAAGATATTGAATGTATTGTTTGCGATAAAGGTCCTGGGTCTTTTACAGGAATTAGAATTGGTATTGCCACATCAAAAGCTTTGGCTCAGGTAAGAAGAATTCCCGTTATTGGAGTTACTTCTTTACAAGCTCTAGCTTATCAGGTTAATCCAGAACGTGGTATCATCTGTAGCATTCTTGATGCAAGGAATTCTAATGTATATTGTGGAATATTTAATAAAGATCATGTCTTGTTACAAGACTATGTGGCAGATCATATCAATAATATTTTACCATTATTACAGAAGCATTCTTATATTACTTTTGTGGGAGATGCCTCTATATTGCATGAAAACCTATTAAAAGGAAATCTTTCTTCTCATCTCATTTTTTCTGGTTTAACAGACCTTAGTGCTTCATCACTAGGTGCTTGTGGTTTTGTACAATTTCAACAGGGAAATTTTGATGATGCAGATTCCCTTCTTCCTTTGTATTTAAGGAAGTCTCAAGCAGAAAGGATGAAAGAATTGAATGAACATTAACATTTATCCGATGACGCAACAGGATTTTAATACAATTTCTCCCATTCTTTCCGCAGAATTTGATGATTTTTGGACCATTTCTGCTTTAAAATCAGAATTAGGAAATCCAAATTCTTCCTACATAGTAGCAAAATTAAATTCTGAAATTGTTGGCTTTGCTGGAATTTGGAAAGCAGTGGATGAAGTCCATATTATGGACATCGTTGTTAAAAAAAATTATCGCCATCAAGGAATTGGAAAAATTTTATTAGAAGAATTACTCCGTTTAACCAAAGAACTTGGATTTCATGTTATAACTTTAGAAGTAAATGCACAAAATACTATTGCACAAAAATTATATTTGCATTATAATTTTAAAGAAGTACGGATTTCGAAAAAATTATTATGGTATTGGGCAAGATGCCTTAATTTATACTTTACATGTATAGATAAAATTTAGGAGGTTACGAATGAAAAAAACAAACGAACTAAATTACAGAGAGTTAAAAAGTATCTGTGATCCTGAAATATTTAATTTTGGCACTACTGATGAATTAGATACGTCTGATTTGATTTATGGACAAGATAGAGGAATTAAAGCTCTACAATTTGGATTAAGCGTGGATGTAAAAGGTTATAATCTATACCTAGAAGGTCCTACAGGTGTGGGAAAAACCATGTATACTAAAAACTATCTAGATCAAATTTCGAAAAAAGAAAAAGTTCCAAACGATTGGTGCTATATTTATAACTTTGATAATCCTAACGAACCTATTGCTATTTCCCTTCCAGCAGGTCAAGGAAAAGAATTTAAAGCTCTTATGGATGATTTTATTCATGACGTCAAAGTAGATATTAAAAGAACTTTTGATAATGAGGATTTTGAAAAAGAAAAAACATTAATTAGACAAGAATATGAACAAAAGCGAACAGAATTATTAGAAAAATTAAATGAAAAAACTATGCAATATGGTTTTCAAGTAAAAACGGCTGAAAATGGTATCTATATGATGCCTGTTATTAATGGTAATACTATTAATGAAGAAGAATTTGAAAAACTAGATGAAGAATTAAAAAAAGATTTTGAAGATAAATCCAGTATTGTACAACAACAAATTTTTGAAGCCATTACCGAAATAAAAGCCATTGAAAAAGCAGCTGATAAAAGAATACAAGAATGGCAGTCTAATATATCTCTACTTACGGTTAATGTTCATATTGCCAACTTAAAAGCCAAATATAAAAGGAACAAAAAAATTATAAAATTTTTAGACAATATCAAAACTGATATTTTGAGGAATATTCCATGTTTTTTGGCAGATGAACAAAGTTTAAAAGTTCCACAAGGTCAAAAAATAGAAACCGTAAAACCTTGGTTAAATTATCGTGTTAACCTCTTTGTTGATAATAGTGAATTAGAGGGTGCACCTGTTATTATGGACTCTAATTATGCTTATCATAATATTTTTGGTAAACTGGAATATGAAAATCAATTTGGAGCATTAAAAACAGATTTTACGATGATAAAGCCTGGTTTACTTCATAAAGCAAATGGTGGTTATATTATGTTACAGGCAAAAGATTTAATTGCTAACCCTATATGCTATGAAGCTCTTAAAAAAGCTTTAACTGTAAAGGAAATCTATATTGAAAATACAATAGATCAACGTTCTTCTATGGTTTTAATTTCTTTGAAGCCAGAACCAATTCCTCTTAACTTAAAAGTTTTGTTAATCGGGGATGAAAATATTTATTATACTTTACTTTCTATGGATCCAGATTTTAGAAAGCTATTTAAAGTTAAAGTAGAATTTGAAGAAAGTGCTCCAAAAACAAATGAAAATATGTTAAAACTCGCCAAATTTGTAAAAAGCTTTTGTGAAAAAGAAAATTTACTTCCTTTGGATAAAGGAGCAACTGCCAAGATTGTTGAATTTTCTTCTCGTTTAGCTGATGATAAAGAAAAATTATCTACAAAGTTTAATGAAATTGGTGAAATCATTGGAGAAGCTTCTACTTGGGCAAAATTATCGAAACAGAAAGTTGTAACAAAAGACTATGTACAAAAAGCTTTAGATGAACGTGTTAATCGTATTCGTAAATATGATGAAAAATATTTGGAATTAATAAAAGAAAATACATTACTTATCTCTACTTCTGGCTATCAAGTGGGACAAATTAATGGATTAACTGTTATGACAATTGGTGACTTATCTTTTGGGAAACCTTCTAAAATTACGGCAAGTACCTATGTTGGGAAAAATGGAATCGTAAATGTTGAAAGAGAAGTAAAATTGTCTGGTAGCTCTCATTCAAAGGGTGTGCTTATTTTAACTGGTTATATTGGAGAATTATTTGCACAGGATATGCCACTTTCCTTAACAGCTAATATCTGTTTTGAACAGTTATATAATGGAGTAGACGGTGACAGCGCTTCTAGTAGTGAATTATATGCTATTTTATCTAGTCTTTCTGGAATTCCTATTAATCAGGCTATTGCATCTACTGGTTCTGTAAATCAAAAAGGTGAAATCCAACCGATTGGTGGTGTGAATGAAAAAATTGAAGGATTTTATCAAATATGTAAAATGCGTGGTTTATCAGGAGATAATGGAGTAATCATTCCTGTTCAAAATATTCGAAATTTACATTTATCTGATGAAGTTATTCAATCTGTAAAAGAAGGGAAATTTCACATTTATGCTATTAGTACAATTGAAGAAGGAATTGAAATTTTAACAGGTGTTCCTGCTGGTAAAAAAGATAAAAATGGTAAGTTCCCAGCTGGCTCTATTAATTATCTAGCTTATGAAAAACTAAAAAAATATGCAAAAAATAGTAGTAAAACAAATGAATAAGATAATTTACTCATAATCATCCCGTTCACTTTATTTCAAAATATAAGTGAACGGGATGACTTAATACTAGAAAATTTCAAATTATTTTTATATTCAAAAATAAATTCCCCCTCTGCCCAAATGGTATGAGGGGGTTGGTCGTTATTTCTTAGATTCCTTTGCGACGGTTCCTTTTTGTTCTTCTGTCGCCCTCTCGTGGTCAAGTACTAAACTTCCTCCCGGAGTGCCATAAATATAGATTCTTTCCCCACATTTTGGACAAGAAACCATAATTTTTACAT
>CALXQB010000067.1 GCA_944390445.1 uncultured Clostridia bacterium
ATGAAAAAACAAAGAAGAGAAGACAAAGGAATTACCCTAATTGCACTAATTATAACCGTGGTTGTATTAATTATCTTAGCAGGAATTGGAATAGGAGCATTGGTAAATCAAGATGGAATTGTAGACAAAGCCAATGAGGCAAAATTAGAAACAGAGAAAAAAGATATAGAAGAACAAATCAATATCATGACAATACAATCCATGGACAAATATGGAAATGTAATTAGAGAAACCTTAAAAACGAAACTGGAAGACTTGCCAGAAGGAAAAGAAATTGTAGATGGAGATGGTTACATAGGAGTCATTTATCCAGAATATGAATTTAGGATTAATTTAAATAATGGCCAAGTAACAGAATATGAACCAGTATACGTAGGAAATGTATTAATTCCAGATGGTTATGTAGCATCTCAAGTTCCAGGAGAAAACACAGTAAAAGATGGATTAGTTATTTATGAAGGAACTGTTCCTGTAACAGAAGCAAACCATCCAGAAGCCTTAACGGCTAGAAACCAATATGTATGGATACCAGTAGATATAAATAGTATGGTAATGTGTAGTAGTAATACAGGGACAAGTGTATGTAATTTAGTATATAATGAAAAAACAGACGAATTAGCATGTACAAACCCAGAACATTCAGCAACAGCAACAAATTTAGTAGGAAGACTATATACATCAACAAGGACAAGTACAACGGAAGGAGGCAATACAATTTATTCCTATACTATGGACTTTGCAAAAAGAGACCAGACATATACTGCAGGTAGTGGTTACCACGAACCAAATACTGTAAGTTATGATGCTGATAACAGTTTAACAATTGACCAATTAAAAAGTGACTTTACAGCAATGGCAAAAAGTGTAGCAAAAAACGGAGGATTTTATATTAGTCGATATGAAGTAGGAGTAAATGGAGAGAGTAAAAAGAATCAAAAAGTATTAACAGCAGCAGTTAGTGATAGTAGTGATTATTTAGGAGCAATTACTTGGTATGGCTTATATAATACTATAAGAAAGATAGATGAAAATAAACAAATGATATGGGGATGCCAGTATGACCAAGTAATAAAATTCTTAAAAGAAAATGGAGAAGACCCAGAGATTGGACATACCTATATAGCAACTGGTAGAGCATTATCAGGACAAAATGAACAAGATTGTATGAAAAATATCTATGACCTTGAAGGTAATCATTTGGAATGGACAGCTGAAGCGAATTCTACCGACTATCGAGCGTATCGAGGCGGTAACTACGATGTTGCGTACGGTGGCAATTTCTGCCCAGCGAGTGACCGCTACTACACCAGTCCGACCGGTAGCAACTACAACAATTCGTCCCGCACCACACTTTACTTGTAATGCTGAAACGCTAGTAGCGATACAGTAGAAATTGGCTGAAAGTAGGATTTATAAACTAAATAAAAACTATCCACATTGAGTATAATTATTATGCTCAATATGGATAGTTTTTTGGTTAAATACTACTTCAATGGCATAAAAGTAGTATTCTTAAGAAGATTAAATAATGATTAGAAAAAAATATTTAATATAAAAATGGCAAACCACGGAAAATTCATAAATTTTTTGAGAAAATAGGTATTCAAAATAAAAATTTAATGATATAATTTATCCTGTAATAAAATCGAATTAAAGTGAGGGAAAATAAATGGGAAATATTGTATTGCTCGATGAACTTACTATCAATAAAATTGCAGCAGGTGAAGTAGTAGAAAGACCAGCTTCTGTCGTAAAAGAATTAGCAGAGAACGCCATAGATGCCGGAGCAACAAAAATTTCAATAGAAATCAAAAATGGTGGCATTTCTTATATTAGAATTACAGACAATGGAAAAGGAATTGCAAAAGACGATCTAGAAATGGCATTTGAGAGACATGCTACTTCTAAAATAAGGAACGCAGAAGATTTAAATGGAGTAAAATCCATGGGATTTCGTGGTGAGGCTTTAGCAAGTATAGCAGCAATTGCCAATGTGGAAATGATTTCTAAGACAGGAACTGCAGAAACTGGAAATAGAATTGTAGTAGAAGGGGGAAAAATTTTAGAACAGGAAGAAATTGGATGCCAAAAAGGAACTACCATTACAGTTACGAATTTATTTTACAATACACCAGTAAGATATAAATTTTTAAAAAAGGATTTTACGGAATCTGGCTATATTGAAGACGCTATTACACATTTGGCGTTGATGTACAAAAATATATCATTTCAATTTATAAATCAAGGAAAAACAGTAATACAAACTTCTGGTGATGGAAACATTAGAAATAGTATTTATCAAATATTTGGAAAAGATATTGCAGAAGGTGTTCTAGATGTTTCTTATGAATTAGACGGGATTAAAGTAGAAGGTGTTGTGGGAAAACCAGGAATTGCACGTTCTAACAGGACAAATCAGATGTTTTTTGTCAATAAGAGATACATAAAAGATAAAACACTTTCTTCAGCGGCTGAGCAGGCTTTTAAAGGTTTGCTACCTATTGGAAAATTTGGTTTTCTTATCTTGAATATTGAGATGCCTCCTCAACAAGTGGATGTTAATGTACACCCAGCAAAGTTAGAAGTTAGATTTGAAGATGAAAATAAAATATTTAAAGCAGTATTTCATAGTATTAAAGAAACATTATTAAAAGGAAATTTAATAGGAGAAAATCCATTTGCAGGAACTTTGATAAAAGAAGAAAAACCAGCGAAAGCTTTTGTGGCTTTTCAACCAGAACCAGTTGTAGCAACAAAACAGACAGAAATTCCTGAACAACCTACACAAGAGACCATTCCAGAAGGGGAAGGCGGTAATATTATTGAACAGCTTTACCAAATGAGAAATCGTATGAAAGAAGAGATAAACACAGGAACCACTACAGTAGAAGAAATAAAGCAAAAACCATTAACACCTACAGAAGAACAAGTCCAAAAAGCAGTAGAGTTAATTGGGATGAAAAACGAAGTAAAATATGAAAGAATAGCAAATGAAGAGGTCAATAAACCAGTCCAGAATAAAGAAATTGAAAACACGCAAGAAATACAGATACAAAAAGATGATACTCAAACAGTAGCCATACAAAAAGATGATACACAATCAATCGAAACACCAAAAGCGATAAACACAACAACACAAGATACACAAATCATAGATACTACTTTACTAAAAAACAAGGTGCCACAAGACACTATCACGAATTTAAGCTTTGATGAAATGTATAGTAAATTATTTGGAGCTCCTAAGCCAAAGACAGATGTGGACTCATTTAAAAATGTAGTATCAGAACAAGAGGAAAGCTATACTAATAAACCATACAAGATAGTAGGAATTGCTTTCTCAACCTATATTATTATAGAAATTGGAGAAGAACTTTATATTATTGATCAACATGCAGCACATGAAAGAATTTTATATGAAAAAGTAAAAAAGAATTTTTATGATGATAAAGAAAAAGAATCACAACTCATGTTGATCCCAGATGTTATTACACTTTCTCATAAGGAAATGGATATTGCCAAAGATCATATGGCTTTATTTGAAAAAGCTGGTTTTGTTTTAGAAGAATTTGATGAAAACTCTATGAAATTGTTGGGAGTACCTAATATATGTGTAGATTTAGATACAAAACAATTATTCTTAGATATTTTAGATGAAATTGATACTGTAGCTAGAACTGCTCGCCAAGAAATTGAAGAGAAATTTATAGCAACAATTGCTTGCAAAGCAGCTGTAAAAGCCAATATGAAATTAACAAAGGAAGAAGTAGATAGTTTGATGACAGAATTATTAAAACTTCCTAATCCTTTTACATGTCCACATGGTAGACCTACTGCAATGAAAATTACAAAATATGAAATAGAAAGGAAATTTAGTAGAAAATAATGCAAAAACCAATGGTAATTGTAATATGTGGACCAACAGCATCACGGGAAAACAGATTTATCTATTGAACTAGCAAAGAGAATAAAAGGAGAAATTATATCCTGTGATTCGATGCAAATATATCAGGACATGCAAATTGGAACAGCTAAACCCACGGTAACTGAAATGCAGGGAATTAAGCATTATTTAATTGATATTCTACCACCAAACCAAAGATTTAGTGTTTCAGAATATAAAATAAGAGCAGAGGAAGCAATAAAAGAAATCCTACAAAAAGGGAAAAAACCTATTGTAGTGGGAGGGACAGGCCTCTATATGGATTCTTTAATAAAAGGAATACAATATCCAGATATTACAATAGATGAAAAGTACAGAGAAGAATTAGAACTACTTGCAGAAAAAAAAGGACTTTCACTTTTATATCAAAAAGCTTGTGCAATTGATAAAGAAGCAATGAAAACGATTAGTCCAAATGATAAAAAAAGAATTATTCGTGTTTTGGAAATTTGGAAACAAACTGGAAAAACAAAAACAGAATTAGAAATAGAGTCTAGAAAACAGGAAATTCCATATCAATATAAAATGTTTGGTATAACGATGCCGAGAGAAATTCTATATGAAAAAATTAACCAAAGAGTAGAGAAAATGGTAAAACTAGGTTTGCAAGAAGAAGTTGAAAATTTGCTTGTTAAATACAAAGAATTCCCAACTGCGATGCAAAGTCTGGGGTACAAAGAAACAAGAGCATATTTAAGAGGAGAATTAAACCGAGAAGAATGGATAGAAATGATAAAACGAGAAACGAGAAGATATGCCAAGAGGCAATTAACTTGGTTTAGAAGGAATAAAGAAATTATATGGCTAGATGGATTGAAAACAAAGCAAGAGAATACCAATCTTATTTTGGAGGAAATAGGTGAATAAAAGACTAAAAAAAGAAGAAGTAAAAAGAAATAAAATACTTACTTATTCTATTGTTATTATTATTTTAATAATAGCGCTTAGTTATAGTGCCTATAAAGTATATGGATTAATTCAAAATCCAACAGACACCTATTTAATTACAAATGGGAAACTTTCATTAGAAGAATCAGTAGTTGGTTATGTCATTAGAGATGAAGAAGTTTTAGCGGGGGAAAATTATAAAAATGGGTTACAAGCAATAAAAGCTGAAGGAGAACGTGTAGCAAAAGGGGAAACCATGTTTAGTTATCATAACAAAAACGAAGAACAGCTAAGTAAAAAAATAGAGGAATTAGATGTAAAAATTAGTGAGGCTATGGAAAATGACAATAATATTCTTCCTGTAGATTTACAATTAATAGAAGAACAAGTTGAAAGTAAACTAGATGAAGTATATAAGACAAATGAACTGCAAAAAATAAATGAGTATAAAAAAGAAATTAACTCTACTATTAATAAAAAAGCAAAAATGGCAGGAGAGTTAAGTCCAAATGGTTCTTACTTAAAAGGTTTAATAGAAGAAAGGACACAATATGCAAATGAATTAAATTCAGGATTAGAAAATGTGACGGCCACAAGGACAGGAATTGTATCATATAGAATTGACGGACTAGAAGAAGTATTAAAACCAGGAGATTTTTCTTACCTAAGTAAAAGTTTATTAGAAGGTCTTAATTTAAAAACAGGACAAGTTATAGCAACAAGTGATGAAAAAGGAAAAATTATTGATAATTTTGTATGCTATATTGCAGCTGCTATGGAATCTAATATGACAAAAGAAGCGGAAATAGGAGATAGTGTAACAATACGATTATCTACAGCAGATGAAGTCTCTGCTCAAATCGTCTATATTTCGGAAGAAAATGAAGAAGAAAGATTATTAGTGTTTGAAATAAAAGAATGTGTCGAAAAACTTATTGATTGCAGAAAAATATCATTCGATGTTATTTGGTGGGAATCTATTGGACTTAAAATACCAAATTCTGCTATTCGTTATGACGGAGAATTAACATATGTAACAAGAAACAGAGCTGGATATTTAGATGAAATACTTGTAAAAGTAAAAAAGAAAAATGAGAACTACTCCATTATTGAAAATTATACAAGTAGTGAATTAAAAGAAATTGGCTATACAGATGAACAATTAAGTGAAAGAAAAACGATTTCCTTATATGATGAAATTGTCATTAGAAACTAAAAAAATATTACAAGAATATTACAAAAATGTTAATTTTAAGTTACAAACAAAAAAACTATTGACAAATATTGAAAAAAGATAGATACTATATACAGTCAAAAGAGAAAAGAAAGTTTTAGGAGGTTAAAACATGGCAGGAGCAGTTATGAATAAAATTTGGAATTTAATTGGTGTAGGAAATCAAGAGGAAAAAGATGAAGAAGAAAAAGATGAATACACCTATGATTATGAGCCAGAGGAAGAAGTAGAAGAGGAAGATGAAGACAGAAAAATATTTGGAATCGGTAGAAAAAATAAAGTAATTAATATGCCTCAAACTCAAGTGAAAATGAAAATATCAAGACCAACAAATTTTGAACAATCAGAAGATATATGTAATTTATTAAAAGAAAAGAAATCTGTTATTGTAAACTTAGAATATGTAAACAAAGATGTTGCAAGAAGAATAGTAGATTTTATTAGTGGTGCAGTACATGCCTTAGATGGACATATTGAAAAAATATCTAATTCTATTTTTATTGTTGCACCAGTAAATTATGAAATTACAAATGACACAGCAAAAGA
>CALXQB010000068.1 GCA_944390445.1 uncultured Clostridia bacterium
GAAACTGAAATAGGTCAATTAGAAAGAATGGTATCTGCGTATTTAGATTTAGCAGAAATGCAAGCAATGAGACATATCCCAATGACAATGGCAGACTGGGAAAAAAGATTAAATGGATTTTTAAAATTGTGGGATCATGAAATTTTAAAGGATAATGGAAAAATATCTGCTGAGATGGCAAAGTTACATGCAGAAACAGAATTTGAAAAATACAGAATAACACAAGATAGAATTTATGTATCAGATTTTGATGAACTTTTATTAAATGCTAAAAAGTTAGGAAAAAAAGAGAATAAATAAGACTTTAAAAAATTATCATGTATCGAAAAGTTCTTCAAAATAAAAAATAAATTAAGAAAGGCGATTTTAATCGCCCGTGCTTCGAAGAAATTACTTAAAGAAAGTTAAAAAGGAGGAAGTTTTATGAACGAGTTCATAGTTATTGATGTAATGAATGAAGCAATGATTGAAACATTAAAAAGCAAAAATGAAAACTGTGATTTGAATTTGAAGATTAAAGAAGCTTTAAAAGATGAAGCTCTATTCTTTAAAATAGATAAAAAAAATGCTTATGAAATATTAAAAAAGGTTGGAGTAAAACAAGAACAATTGGAGAATGTATATAAAAAGCTAATTTCTGAAAATGTCTATCGTACTTTATTAGATAAAGGTAAAATAAAAGAAAATGATGAAAGCATACAGATTAAATATAATGTTACTGATTATAATAATCTTTTTAAAAAGAAAAATATTTAAAAATGGGGGAAGAACGAATGCGTGATGAAGCTATTATGAGATTTTATGATGAAATCTGTAAATCATTAGAAGGAGATTACAAAATAATACTAGAGCCTAATAGAACCATGACAGAAGAATGGATTGAATATGACCAAGTAAAGTGGACAATGGATGAATCTGTTGAAAAGTTAGTAAATAAATTAAAAAATGATAATACCCTTAGTTTTGAAGAGAAAATATTAGAGGTATATAATCATATATGCTTAAATTACATATATGATGCCAATGTCCTATTTTTCTTTAGAAAAGACACATCAGACCCAAACAATGTTAAATATATTGCAGTAGATTGGTATGGAAGAATTGTTGGTGAACAATGGATTAAAAATAGAAAAAAACATAATAGAAGAATATGCTATGAATTTGCTAGAGTTTATGCAAAAGCAATAAATGAATTGTTAAGTGAAAATGATAAACTTGAAGCCTGTATGGTAGGAGACAAAGAAAATTTACATTATGTTGTTGGCTTGACTGGTGAAGAATACAGTGCAATTCTAGATTTGGATGATTTTAATAGTATAAAAGACCTTACAAGATTAAAATTGGGCTTGACAATAAAAGGAATTAAAATATTAAGAGACAATTCTGGTAAATTACAAAAAGCTGTAGAAAAATTTAATAAAAATAGACCAGAGGAATTACCTGAAATTGAAAAGGAAAAAGAAAACTATAAAAATCAGACAATAGATATCATTCAATATTTTAAAAATGTTTTAGGAATTTTAAAAAATCATAATATTGACTCACAAGGGATTTTTGAGTACATGAGGTTTATAGTAGAACAAGAAGAAATTGAAATAGAAAAATTGTGGAAAGAAGTAAATGTTCTTCCAGAAAAAAGATATGAAAGATGCTTTACTTTTGAAATGGACGGAAAAACATATTTAATGGATAGTGTTCAAAAAACTTTAAATATAACGGATAAAGCAGAACTAGAGAATAATTTTGTTTTCAATCCGGTTGAAAAAGAATATCCTTATTATGGGGGTTAGGAGGAAAGTAAATGGTAACAGATGTAAAAAAATTACGTAGATTTAATGATTTGTTAAGTAAACATTCACAAAGAAGGCACATCATTGTATTAGACCCAAATGGGAAATATAAGAATATTGAACAACCAGATGAAGAAGTAGAATATGATAAAAATGAATGGAAAATACCAGAAAGTATTTCCACATGGATTAACGAATTAGAAAAGAAATCTATATTTAGTACAGAAGAAAAAATTCTATTGCTTTATCAAAAGTTGTGTAAGGATTATACATATGATGATAATCTTATATCTTATATAAGGAAAAGTGATGACGATACATTTTTGCTACCAGATTGGTATGGAAGAGATACAGATGAAAAATGGGAAGAAAATCGAGGACAACATAACAGGAGAGTTTGTTTTGAATTATCTAGGTATCTTGTAACATCTTTAAATGAATTATTAAAAAATAAAGAAGGATTTCATACATGTATTTTATGGGACAAGGGGCTTACACATTATTATGTTGCACTAACATGTGGAGAATATAGTATTACATTAGATACAGATGATTTTACAAATATAAAAGACCTCACAAGACTAAAAACAGGGCTAACAGCTGAAGGAATAAAGATATGGGAAGATGAAAATGGTAAATTTCAAAAAGCTTTGGAACAATTTAATAAGAAAAGAAGTGAATATTCCATTGATAGAATATCTGATGATATAAAATCCCAAGAATTTGAACCAGAAGAAGAATCAGAAGATATTATGTTTTTAAAAAATGCCATAAAGGTTTTAATTGAAAAATATGATATTGATTCACAAGGAATATTTGAATATATGAAAGAAATTGTAGATATTAAACATGGACCAGAAAAAAGAAAAAAGGTTTGGAAAAGAATTGAAGGAGAAGACGAAAAGGCAACAAGATATATAAGGTGCTTAACTGTAAATCTTGATGGAAAAGAATATATTATAGATGGAGATAAAGGTATTTTACGTCCATTTGATGCGAAAGAATTCGATAAAAAAGACGCTGAATTTTTTAGATTCAATAATCCAAATATTGGTAAAGACACTATCGAACATTATGATGGAAGATGAAATTTAAAAAACGTCCCTAATGTTCAATTTTTAGAGGAGGAATTTATGAAAAAAATTAATAAATATAATATTCTAAAAATCATATTTTTAATAGCTTCGATACTTCCACTAGGAGTATTTATAATTATAAATATAATTATGAACGACGTTTATTATTATAAAAGTACAAATTATATTTTATGTATCATTATAGAAATGATTAATACTATAATATTGTGTATATTGATTGTAAAAGGAAAAATAAGTAAAAAAATATTGATATTAATAATATGTTACTTGATAGTATCTCTATTAATTCCGGTTTATAGTACAAATAAAATTTATAGAAAAAACACAACGCAATTTCCGACCTCTGTCTCAGCTTGTGTCGAAATTGTTTGTAGGAATTTATATGGTATAGATATAACATTTTTATTTTGAACTCTTGGAACTTCAATGTCATTTTAAGTTAAGAAAGGAGAAGAATTTTGAAAAAATTAGTTTTAATTGATGGAAATAGTATACTAAATAGAGCTTTTTATGGAATTATGGGCTCTAAAATGTTAATGACAGAAGATGGAACATATACAAATGCTGTGTATGGTTTTTTGGCAATTCTTTTTAAAATTTTAGATGACATTAATCCTGAATATGTAGCAGTAGCATTTGATTTAAAGGCTCCAACTAAAAGACATGAATTATATAAAGAATATAAAGCAACAAGAAAAGGAATGCCAGAAGAATTAGCAAGTCAATTACCGATAATAAAAGAAATACTACAAGCAATGAATATTGCCATAATAGAAAAAGAAGGCTATGAAGCAGACGATATTTTAGGAACACTAGCAAAGTATGGAGAAAAGAAGAAATTAGAAGTTACAATTTTAACAGGAGATAGAGATAGTTTCCAATTAGTTAGTAACCATATTACTGTTAGAATACCAAGAACCAAAATGGGTAAAACAGAAACAGAAGATTACACAAAAGAAAAGATATTAGAGGAATATGGATTAAAACCAAAAAAATTAATAGAAGTTAAGGGCTTAATGGGAGATACTTCAGATAATATACCAGGAGTTCCCGGAATAGGAGAAAAGACAGCATTAGAGCTCATAAAAAAATATAATAGTATTGACGAACTATATAAGAAAATTGAAAAACACGAAGTTGATCTAAAAGGAAAAACAAGAGAAAAAATAATTGAAAATAAGGAATTGGCACTCCTCTCTAGAACCTTAGGTACCATTGATACAGAAGTACCATTAGACATAAACTTAGAACAAATAGAAAGAAAAGACTGGAATCAAGAGAAAGTAATAGAATTATTTGAAAAATTAAGATTCCAACGTTTTTTAGAAAGGTTTCATTTAGAAGACAAGAAACAGGAAAAAATAGAAGCTCCTTTTTTAAGTAAAAAGATAGAAACAGAAGATGAAAAACAAAATTTAATAAATACCATTATTGAAAACAAAAGAATTTTCTATTACTTTTCTACTGAAGAGATAAAAGAAGAATTGGTAATTAATAAAAAAATAAAGGCAATCCATATTTATTATGAAAAAGACAATATTGTATATACAAGTTATAAAATAGAAGATTTTAAAGAAATCTTTGAAAGACAAGATATTTTAAAATGTGGAGATAAATTAAAACAAGACTATATATTATTAAAACAGATAAACATACAACCTAAAAATTTAATGTTTGATGTGTCAATTGGTGGATATATTCTAAATGCAATTAGTGGAAAATATGGAATAGAAGATTTAGCACATCAATTTTTAGGAATCAAAATAGAAAACCTTAAAACTCAAGAAACAAAACAACAAATGAATTTATTTGAAACAGAAGAACAAGAAGATAATACAGGAGAAATCTATGCGTATTGCATCTATCATTTATATTATAAACTACTTGAGAAATTAAAAGAAACAGAACAATTAACATTATTTCAAACAATCGAAATGCCATTAGTAGAAGTTTTGGCAGATATGCAATATACAGGAATGTATGTAAATAAAGAGGAACTTAAAGCGTATGGGGAAGAATTACAGGAAAAATTAGAAGAAATGACCAAGAAAATATATGAGTTAGCAGGGACAGAATTTAATATTAATTCCCCAAAACAATTAGGAGAAGTATTATTTGAAAAACTAAAATTACCAGTTTACAAGAAAACAAAAAGTGGATATTCTACAGATGTGGAAGTATTAGAAAAACTAAAACCAGAACATCCTGTAATAGAATATTTATTAGAATATAGAGCAGTAACAAAAATAAAATCAACTTATGTGGATGGGCTAATTCCCTATATTGATAAGAAAGGAAGAATTCATTCCTATTTTCATCAAACTGTAACTGCTACAGGTAGAATTAGTAGTACAGAACCTAATATGCAAAATATTCCTACAAGAACAGAAATGGGAAAAAATTTAAGAAAAGCATTTCAAGCACAGGATAATAATATATTGGTAGAT
Organism: uncultured Clostridia bacterium; assembly: GCA_944390445.1. Taxonomy (GTDB): domain Bacteria; phylum Bacillota; class Clostridia; order TANB77; family CAG-508; genus CALXRW01. Next base: position 5,335 of record CALXQB010000068.1, read on the forward strand.
GCAGATTATTCACAAATCGAACTTAGAGTTCTTGCTCATATCTCTAATGATAAAATTATGATAGAAGCGTTTAACCATGATGAAGACATTCATACACAAGTTGCCTCTAAAGTATTTGATGTTCCAATGGAGGAAGTAACAAAAGATTTAAGGAGCAAGGCTAAAGCCGTAAATTTCGGTATTGTTTATGGAATTAGTGATTTCGGATTAGGAGAACAGTTAAGCGTTCCTAAAAAAGTGGCAAAACAATATATAGAACAATATTTGGAAAAATATAAAGGCATTAAACATTTTATGGATAGTATCATAGAAACTGCAAAAAAACAGGGATATGTTGAAACTTTATTCAAAAGAAAAAGAGAAATACCAGAAATGAAATCAAGTAATTATATGGTAAGACAATTTGGAAGTCGTGTAGCAATGAATACACCTATTCAAGGAACAGCAGCAGATATCATGAAACTTGCTATGATTCGAGTTTATGAGCTATTAAAAAAAGAGAAAATGAAATCCAAAATGATTCTACAAGTACATGATGAATTGCTTGTAGAAACCGTTCCAGAGGAAAAAGATAGAGTATATCAAATTTTAAAGGATTGTATGGAAAATGTAATTAACTTAAGAGTGCCACTAAAAGTAGAAATTTCTGAAGGAAAAAATTGGTGTGAAGCAAAATAGGGATTGCAATCTAAAGAAAGTTATGGTAGGATAAAAAACGATACTACGAAAACGAAGGAGAAAGATATTTTTGAAGAGATTTATTACGATTT
>CALXQB010000069.1 GCA_944390445.1 uncultured Clostridia bacterium
TTTACTTTTCTTAAACGTACGTCTGTAATTTGCATAATTTTTTCCCGCCTTCCAATGTATTAAAAATATTACACAAAAATTTAATTTTTATGTATAAGTATAGTATTCGCCAAAAAAAACTTTTTTCCTTCTAATTTTTACATTTTGTTAATTTTTTTCTTTTGTTGTCTACCCAATATGTTTAAATATAGCTATTTAAGTAATAACAGGACATTCCCCATTCTGTTCTACTTAACATATTATACAATAAGTATTGAAAATTTCTGTTTTTCAGTGTATAATTCTTTTAGTTTTTGTATAGGAGTGAATACTTTATGATCAAAATTTTTGATTTGAATGAATTAAAACATTATAAAAATATACATATGGTTGGTATTGGCGGTATTAGCATGAGCGGTATTGCTGAAATTCTTTTTAATTGGGGATTCCATGTAACTGGCTATGATGCTTGTGATAGTGAGATTGTAAGAAAACTAAACGAAACTGGTATCCCAGTTGTAACAGAACATAATCTTGATTTTATTAATCAAGCAGATTTAGTTGTTTATACAGCTGCTATAAAAAAAGATGATCCAGAATTAGTAGAAGCACGTAATCTTGGAGTTCCAACAATTGAAAGAAAAGACTTTTTAGGAATTATTACAAAATCCTATTTAAATACCATTGGTATTTCTGGAACACATGGAAAAACAACCACTACTTCCATGGTATCTCTTTGTTTTTTAGAAGAAAATTTAGACCCCACCATTCAGGTTGGAGCTATGTTAAAACAAATTAATGGTAATTATCGAATTGGAAATAGTAATTATTTTATTATTGAAGCCTGTGAATATGCAGAGAGTTTTCTAAAATTTCATTTAAAGTCTGCTATCATTTTAAATATTGATAATGATCATCTAGATTATTTTAAGACTTTTGAAAATATTAAACATGCTTTTGTAAAATATGTAAAGAAATTACCAAAAAGTGGTTTTTTAGTATTAAACGCTGATGATCCAAATTGTCTTCAATTACGTGAAGAAACAAGAGCCACAGTAATTACCTATGGTCTTAAAAACCTAGATGCAGATTTTATTGCAAAAAATATTCAATTTGATGAAAATGGTTGTGCTCGTTTTCAAGTTTATTATCATTCAGAATTTTATGAGACATTTGCTTTATCTGTGCCAGGAATTCACAATGTGTCTAATGCTTTGGCTGCTATTAGTTTATGTCATAGCTATGGTATTTCCAAAGATGCTATGAAATCTGCTTTAGCAAAATTTACAGGAGCTAATAGAAGATGTGAATTATTAGGAAGAATTTCAAATGGAATAAAGATATTTGACGACTATGGTCATCATCCTACAGAAATTCATGCAACAGCCTGTGCTATTAAGCAGAAAAAATTTCATTCTTCATGGGTTGTTTTTCAGCCACACACTTATAGCAGAACCCAAAATTTATTAGAAGATTTTGCCAAAGCATTACTCGATTTTGATCATATTATTATTACAGACATCTATGCAGCACGCGAGACTAACACCTATGGTATTACCTCTGAGCACTTAGTAGATGAAATTAAAAAATTAGGCAAAAATGCCATATACATACAAAATTTTGATGAGATTGCGAAGTATTTGGAACAACATATGGAACCAGATGATTTAGTCTTAACATTAGGTGCTGGGACTGTTGTTGAAGTTGGTAAAAAATTGGTAAAAGAAAAATGAAAGAATTCAGATCGGTTTTAACCGATCTGAATTTCTTTATTTTGTTTCTCGCATTTGTTTTATCATTAAATCTGCAAATATACCATATCCTTTGCTTGGATCATTTACTAACACATGTGTAACAGCTCCGCAAAATTTTCCATTTTGAATAATAGGTGATCCACTCATTCCTTGAATAATTCCACCTGTTAAGTTTAATAATTCCTCATCTGTTACTTTAATCACCATACTCTTGTTGGTTGTATTATTATTTCTGTAAATTTTTTCTATCTCTATATCATATTCTTTTTTAACATTATTTTCTAGAGAACATATTATTTTAGCTGGGCCTTCTTGGATTTCTTCTCTCAATGCCACTTCCATTTCGTTTTGATTACTAATGTTTAATGCAGCAGGATTTTTTAATTTCCCATAAATGCCAAATGAAGTATTTTGATAAATTTCTCCTATGCTTGGTTGATTCACAATGCTTCCTTTTATTTCTCCAGGTGTTCCTTTTTCGCCTTTTACAATAGAAACAATATTAGACGTGACTACTTCTCCTTCTGCGATATCTAGTAGTTCTTCTGTGTCAATATCCATGATTCCATGTCCGAAGAGCAGCAAACATTCCAGTAGATGGTTCATAAAAGCTAACTGTTCCTACCCCTGCTGCTGCATCTCTCACCCAAAGGCCTAATTTATATTCATTTGAACCTGTTTGCGCTGGTTCTATTTGTGTTTCCATTATTTCCCCATCTCTAACATATTTAATAGCAATTTCTCTTCCTTCTGAATGATTTACTGTTTGGATGAGCTCTGCCGTACTGCTAACTTGCTTTTCGTCTATCTCGATAATCATATCTCCTTCTTCAATTCCAGAATTTTCATATGGTTTTACTTTTTTATTCAAACTATCAATTTCTGACATACCTACTACTAATACTCCATTGGTATAAAGTTTTAATCCTATATTAGTTCCTACTGGTATTACCGTTGTTTTAGGTATAACATTCACACTTACTTCTTTTAGCGGAATACTCCCTAAAAGACTTAGTTCTAGTTCTACTTCTCCTGTTTCTTCTGAGATAACATTTTTCTCATTCAAACTGCTAGATGCCTCTACTATTCCATCATTTTGACTATTTTTTTCTTTGATTTGAATTCCTAAGATGGTATTTAATTGTAATGTTTCTCCTTGAAATAAAATAAGACTATCTGGTATAGCCGTAATATTACTTGCATAAATTAAAGCAATGATACAAATAATAAGTAGTAAATAAATCTTTATTTTTTTCAATTTTGTTTACCTTCTTTTTTCTTTTTCTTTTAGAGTAACCATTTTTTTTATTTTTATTCCCAATGACTATTTATCTACATTTTTTTCGATAGAAAATGCACTTCCCTATAAAGTAAAAAAATGTTGAGATTGCCTTGCAAAATCAACATTTTTTAATCCTATATATTTAATTCATTTGATTTATTATATAATCGATATTTTTCTCTTGCCACTGTTTCTAATAATAGTTTCCTTCTTGTGTTATTAATAACTGATGTGTAATCATTTGAAACCATACAATGATAGCAAAGTTCATAACTACCATAATCAAATTGGTCATAACTTCCATCTGGATTTTGATAATCACTTTGTGTTCTAAATGTCCATTCCCTGGTTGTTTCGTAAGAACCATTTACCAGTTCTGTTGTTTCTACTTGTATTTTTTCAAATAAATATTGTTTATGTCCTATTGCACCTGATTCTATCATTTGAGGACAATCATATTTATGTATTTTTCCATTAGTATCTGTAAAACATACGGTATCTTCTGTTACCATTTCCTTATTCATGGTATTTACTACATAAGAATATCCATTATATATTTTCATTCCCATTGGAATTCCTTGCATAAATCCAATAACAGATATATTGCTTAAAATTTGATCCCATTCTGTATCTTGTAATACTGGCATTCTAAAATAATATGATGAATTTTGTGAGTAAGATGCCATTGCTGCATTTAAATTATTTTGAATTGATAATTTTATAATTCCTTTTCTATGAGAATTAAAGATAGAGTTATCATCTCTTGGGTTATTTCCTGCTTCAAAATTTAAAATTTGCTGTGTATGTCCTGCAAATTGGCTATAAGATTCTTGATCCCAATCTCCTATTGGTTTAGCATCTCCTTCTGTTATTTCTCCTAATTCATCTGTTACCCATTGTGTAAAATCATAAGCACTTTTATAATAAGCTTTTGCATCTGAATCTGTAATGGTAATACCATCATATACGACATTGTCCCCATTTATGGTTAGCAATTCTAAACTTTCTAAATATCCCGCTTTTGTTACATATTCACTTCCAATATTTCCATAAATGGTAAGGTAATTATCTAATGTATAATTTACAACTACATCAATATTTCCTCTTTGGTATCTTACTGTATAATAAATATATGGTTTTAAAATATGTTCATATTCACCAGTTGTTTGGTTAATAACAGGTGAATAAATATAATATCCATCGTAAAGGGTATAAACTAGAGCAGGTATATACTGCATTATATAATCCTGATTTTGACCATCTACCCCAAAACCTAATGCTAAACTGGAAGCAAATGTATTAATAGAAGCATTCACATCTCTTATCATAGATTGCGCACTTTTAGAAGTTAAATCATTTAATGTATTAGTTTTAAATGCTTTAACAGCATCATATACTGCTACATTTAATGTAGCAGTATATGTTTCTTGTAAACTTAATACATCTATTTGTGTTTTTGTATACATAGAAAACAATAATATAACTGGTAATATAATTATAATAAATATCACAGTAAGGTTTTGTAGTCTCATTCTTCTTCACCTTTATTTTAAACTTTTGTATTCTACCTACCTGTACTCATTACAACTCCTGAATGTGAAGCAGCAATTTGATAAGTATCATCACCACTTAAGCTATAGAAAAAGTTTCTAAGCATTTCAGATATGGTTTTGTTTGTATTTTTTACTTTAACAGATACAATATCCCCTTCTTTTAAGTTTTTCACACCATTATTTTGACTTGTTTCTTCTAATATTTGTGATGTATATTCAGAATAATATAAGTTCTCTCCTATTTTGGTAGTAGATGTTCCTGCCGCAGGTTTTCTACCTGGATTTGAGTCTTGAATTTTAAATTCTAATTCTACATCATAAGAATTCCCAGTTGCTGCTAGTTGTTCTAAAAATGTGCCATAATTGTCCTCTGTAAACTTTCCTGTTGTCCTGATATTATCTACAAACTGAGTCGTAAGTGTTTGTATATTTAATTGGGTAATATCGTCTGTTCTTTCTGATACTGACATAAGTGGAAAAACAAACATTAATGTTGCAGCTAAGAAAATTGCAATGATGGTAATCAAGGTATCTCCCATTTTTCTCACACTCCTCCTTTTATTTGCTTCTTATCTTATTTTTTGGTATAGATTATAATCGTTTTATCTTCTCCTTCTGATAATACTGTTCCCTCTTCTGTAACTTCTCCACTTGTTTTATATTTAATAAATCTTTCTTCAAAAATAGCACCTCTATAGTTTTCAAAAAATCCAGCACTATTTCTTAAAATTGTGCCATTAATTTCATTGTCAGTTGCATCTACGCCCCCTACAAACAAGTCAACTCTTTTGTTAATTCTTTCATTCGTGTTCCATGGAATAATGTAAGCAGAATTTGGTGCTACATTATTCCTATAAGAGTCTATGTAAGCTTTTATCAATTCATTTGGTGTATAGCTTGTCCCTAAAAGTTCATTCATTAAATTTAATTCTGGTAATCTTGTCTTCATATCTTCTAAGACACTTTTTCTATAACTATTGGTAATGGAATCGCTATTTGATTGTATATTGTTATATTCTCTCCAAATAATTTCAATATCCCTATCCATTGCTGTATCAAATACTTGTACAATTTTATTTCCAACTGTAATAATAATTCTAAGTGGTTCATTATTATAACGATATAATGTTGGAATAATGGTTTCTGTACTTACTTCCCTTGTAATTTCCGCATTTGGTGCATTATCGTCTGATACATATTCGTAAAACGTAGAAACATCAGATGCAGCAAATACAATATCTGATGTGCTTTTGGCTTTGTTAATTACAAAAAATGCTATTGATATGGCAATGACAAATATTAGCATTGCTGCAGCCATTTCTAACGCTTTTGCTACATCCTCCATTCTCCGTCTTCCTTTCTTTGGTTATTTATTTTTAAGGATTTGGTGTAATTGTACATTGAGTTATTACACCGCTGGTATATCCAAAC
>CALXQB010000070.1 GCA_944390445.1 uncultured Clostridia bacterium
ATGAAAACGTATAGAATGAAAAAAGCTATGAGGCAGAAAATATTATTGCAGTACATATTATGAATATAAAAAAAAAAATAGAAATTAACCCAAAAGAACCTAAATATTTAAAAGTAATTTGGGGAATTGGATATAAAATAGAAAATATATAGAGGAAAGTGAGAAATATGGATTTAAAAGAGTCATTTATATTAAAAACAGTTTGTCATATTCTTTTGCCCATTATGATATTAACAGCTATTTTTACTACAATTGTAATAGTGGTATCAGAAGAATATCCAGAATTGAAAGAAAAAAAGGATTTTTTTCAAACAGAGATTTTTTCAGACCAATATATATCCCAGATAGGTAACACCATTTATATGGTTAGAAGACAATCTACAGAAAGTGATGAGCCAATAGAATATCGATCCTATGATAATCAAGGAATATTTTATTTAATTATTAATAATGAAACGGGGATAGCTTATACTAATATAGCAAAAACTGGAAATACAGATACAATAGATAAATTAAAAGAATTTTTTCTTAATAGACAAAATATAGCATATTGGATTTATGATGGTCAGGTCAATACTTCAATTCCAAATTTAGAAGAAACACAAATAAAATATAATTATTATTTTGAAGATGTCATTGTAGGCCATTATAGTATTTATAGTTGCCTAGATGAAGAAAGAATAGGAAGCTTAAATAGTAGTTTTATAAACGCAAATATTGCAGCAAGTCTCGTATCTAACACTTATGAAATAAGTTATTTTTTGTTGCCAATTAGCTTGATTGCAACAGTTCTTATATTTGTTTATCTAACAGTAGGAATTGGACATAAAAAAGGAGTAGAAGGCATTTTTCTAAGAAAGTTTGATACAATTGCTTTGGAATTAGTTGCATTTTTCTTTTTCTGGTTATTGTTTTTTGCAGCAATTCCAATAATGGCTGCAGTGCAAATCGATTCTGCCTGGGGAATTGTAATAACAGGGGTTTCTTTGGCACTAATTTATGTAATATTATGGTTTGCATATGTAACTTTTATCAGAAGAATTAAATCAGGAACTTTGCTTAAAAATACCTTAGTTTATAAAGCTTGGAGGGGATGTAAAAAAATAGCAAGAGAAATTTTAGGAAATTTTAATGTAAACCTTAAATTGGCATTATTTTATGGTGGATTTGTTTTATTATCAGCTATTTTACTGATGAGTGCTAGGAGCAGCGGATTTGCCCTTTTACTTTTACTTGCACTTTATGCAGGTGCATTTCTTTACCTCTTCTTTTACGTAAAAAAATGTATGGAAATAAAAAAAGCATTGAAAAACTTATATGAAGGAAAAAAAGAAATTACATTAAAGGAAGAAGATTTTAAAGGAGAATTAAAAGATATTTGTATCTATGTAAATGATATTTCAGCAGGATTCGCAAATGCGATAGAAGAAAGTTTAAAAAATGAAAGATTTAAAACAGATTTAATTACAAATGTATCTCATGATATCAAAACACCTTTAACATCCATCATTAACTATGTTGATTTATTAAAAGAAGAAGGATTAGAAAGCGAGAATGCTAAAGAATACTTAAGAATTATTGATGAGAAATCATTAAAACTAAAAAAATTAACAGAAGATTTAGTAGAAGCCTCAAAAGCATCTTCTGGCAATATAAAGCTAAATTTAGAAAAGATTAATATTAATGAATTAATTCGTCAAATTACAGGAGAATTTAAAGATAAGTTTAGTGAAAAAAATTTAGAGCCAATTATAACAGAGGCAGAAGAAGATATAGAAATTACGGCAGATGGGAAACAGTTATCCAGAGTATTTGATAATTTGTTTAGTAATATTTCCAAATATGCTATGCCAAATACAAGAGTATATATTGACATAAAAAAATCAGGAGAAAAAACAAAAATTGAATTAAAAAATATTTCTAATCAGAAATTAAATATTACAGCAGAAGAATTAATGCAGAGGTTCGTAAGAGGAGATAGTTCTAGAAATAACGAGGGAAGTGGACTTGGGTTATCCATTGCACAAAGTTTAGTAGAATTACAAAATGGAACATTCCAATTATTTCTAGATGGTGATTTTTTTAGAGTAACCATTGAATTTTAACAAGGATGTCAATAGGGACAGAGATTTTAACAGTATTTAAACACTTGATTTTCATATGATTCAGATGTTTTAAATGTTGCCAAAAATCTCTGTCTCTATTCACACTTAATAACACTTGAAAAAAACGCACTTTTATAGTAAAATAAAACAGATAAGAAATTACGAAAAGCACATGAAAGGGGAAGAAACATGGAAAAAGTAACGCCAAAAACATTACCAGGTTTTTTAGAACTATTACCAAAAGAACAAATTTTATTTAATGAATTAATGGATAAGATAAGACATTCTTATGAAAAATTTGGATTTTTACCATTAGATACTCCTATTTTAGAACTATCAGAAGTATTACTTGCAAAAGCAGGTGGAGAAACGGAAAAACAAATTTATCGTTTTACAAAGGGAGAAAACGATTTATCTTTACGTTTTGATTTAACGGTTCCTCTTGCAAAATATGTAGCAGAATATTATCATGATCTTTCTTTCCCTTTTAGAAGATACCAAATTGGAAAAGTATATCGAGGTGAAAAACCACAAAAAGGAAGATTTAGAGAGTTTTATCAATGTGATATTGACGTAATTAATGAAAACGAATTAAGTATAGCCACTGATGCAGAAATGCCAAGTATTATTTATCATACTTTTCAAGAGTTAGGATTTGGAGATTTTACAATATTTATTAATAATAGAAAAATATTAAATGGTTTATTTGCTTCTCTTTCTTTAGATAAAGAAGCAACCGAAATTTTAAGAGTGATAGATAAAATTGATAAAATTGGAGAACAAACTGTTAAAAAAGAATTACTTACATTAAACATACCGGAAAATAAAGTAGATAAGATTCTAGAATTTATTCAAATACAAGGAACCACAGAAGAAAAAATAGAAAAACTAAAACAGTTAAATATTCAAAATGAAATGTTCCAAAAAGGTTTAGAAGAATTAGTAGAAGTTGTAAAATACATTCCTTTATATGGAGTACCAAAAGAGAATTTTAAAATAGATTTGAAAATTGCGAGAGGATTAGATTATTACACAGGAACGGTATATGAAACATTTTTAAATAATTATAGAGAATTAGGAAGTATATGTTCTGGTGGAAGATATGAAAATTTGGCAGATTATTATACAGACAAAAAACTATGTGGAGTAGGAATTTCCATTGGATTATCTAGACTTTTTTATAAATTAAATGAAATGGGATTAATAGAAGCAAAAAAGAAAACTACTGCAGAAGTTTTAATATTGCCAATGGATGATAAATTAGATTATTCTCTAGAAGTAGGAACGAAATTAAGAGAAAAAGGAATCAATACAGAAGTTTATTTAGAAAATAAAAAAATAAAGGCGAAAATGAAATATGCAGATAGACTTGGCATAAAGTATACAATTGTGATTGGAGAAGAAGAAAGACAAGAAGAAAAAGTAACTTTAAAAAATATGGAAACAGGAGAACAAGAAAAACTAACAATAGAACAAGCAATTGAAAAAATCAAATAAAATTTCCACTTTCATTGATATCATTTGCCAAAATAGAGATGTAGAAGAGAGTGAATCATGATAATATATTGTTTGAAAATGATTTATTCTTCACGATTCATTAATTGAAATATATGTATGGGCTGGTCTTGACCAGCCCAAAATATTTAGAAAACAATCTAGACATTTTCAAAACTTAATAATTCGATTTGATTAGAAATAAAGCTTGGATTGGTATCCACTGGTTTAGATAAATCTGTTGAGAGGTACTTTTTATGATCATCAGGGAAAACAGTTACGATGTTTTTAGCATCAGGAATAAGACAACTTGCTAGAAAGTTAGCTCCACTTGAAATACCCACTCCTAGACCAAGTTTTTTAGAAAGTAATCTTGCCATATTAATGGCATCTTCATCTGAGATTAATAAGACATCATCTATGAAACTTCGATCAACCAAATCTGGAACAAAATCATCTCCAATTCCTTCAATTTTATGGGAACCAGTTGCTTTTCCTTGAGAAAGAATTGGTAATGTATCAGGCTCTAGTGCATAGATTTTAGTGTGAGAATTATTTTCTTTTAGTCTTTTGGCGATTCCCATTAATGTACCACCTGTGCCAATGCCAGAAACAAAGGCATCAACATTAGAAACTTGATTTAGGATTTCTTTTCCAGTCGTTTCATAGTGAGCAAGGACATTATCCTTATTGCGAAATTGATCTGGACGATATCCATTTATTTCTTTTGCTAATAAATCTGCTTCTTCTATTGCTCTTTGAAATCCACCATCTTCTCTAGAGACTAAATGGATTGTAGCACCATATAATTCCATAATTTTTCTTCTTTCATAACTCACCCAATCTGGCATGAAAATATGAACAGGATGCTGAAATAAGCTTCCTATAGCAGCGAAAGAAATCCCAGTATTACCACTCGTAGCTTCTACAATAGGTTGATGATCTTTTAATTCCTTCCTTTCTTTCGCATTTTTTAGGATATAATAGGCAATACGATCTTTAATACTACCAGTAAGATTATAAGACTCTAATTTGGCATAGGTGCTTTTTTTATTTTTTTTATATGAATAGTGAATTTTAACCATAGGTGTATTTCCAATTAAATTTTCTAAAATCATGTATTTCACCTCAGAATTTGATATAATGATTATGTTTATTATATGTAATAAAATAAAATTTGTATACAATATTTTATAAAAAAGAAGAGAAGAAATAAAGTAAAAAACAACAAATTTTTTCAACTGAATTTTTCTTTAAAGAAAGGAAGGATAGTATCAATGACATTAAATGAAAAAATAAGAAAAAAGCTTTTTGAATTATCAGACGAAAAATATAAGAAATTTCATAGTGGAATATGTCCTAATATTGATAACATCATTGGAGTAAGAGTACCGATTTTAAGAAATTACGCAAAAGAAATTGTGAAAAATGAGGATGTAAAAGCATATTTAGAAAATGCTCAAAATGATTATTACGAAGAAATTATGTTACAAGGAATGGTAATTGGAATGGCAAAATTTACTGTTACAGAGACACAGAAACATCTGAAAAAATTTATTCCTAAAATAAATAATTGGGGAGTATGTGATACTTGTGTAGCAGGATTAAAAATCATAAAAAACAATAAAAAAGAATTTTGGGACTTCTTGAAACCATATTTAAAATCAGAAAAAGAATTTGAGCTACGCTTTAGTGTTGTCACACTATTAGATTTTTATATAGAACCAGAATATATAGAACAAATATTAATAGAACTAGACAGAATAAAGCATGATGGTTATTATGTGAAAATGGCAGTAGCATGGGCAATCTCCATTTGTTATATCAAATTTCCAAAAGAAACAAAAAGATATTTAGAAAATAATACATTGGATGACTTTACATATAATAAAGCGATACAAAAAATAATAGAATCTTATCGAGTATCTGAAGAAGATAAGCAAGCCTTAAGAAAAATGAAAAAATAGATGGAGTTCTAATACAACCTTCGAACGAATACAATGTACAAAACAGCGTATTTGTTAGGAGGTTTTTCTGATATGAAGGGTGTTTCAATAGAAGAACGTGCGGTAAATTTAGCACATTATATTATAGATCATAAAGATACGGTAAGAGGAGCAGCAAAAAAGTTTGGAATTTCCAAATCAACAGTACACACCGAAGTAACATTCCAGAACGGTAAGAATAAATCACCTATAATTCCAGAAAGTATTGAAATTAAAAAGGTTTTCTTAGCAGAGAAGAATCCTATTGTAAAATTAGGATTAGTAATAAAATAATTAGGAGGTTTGTTATGGATAGTAAAGAATTAAAAAAAGAAATTGTAGATGAAAAGACAGGAATAA
>CALXQB010000071.1 GCA_944390445.1 uncultured Clostridia bacterium
CATATATAATAATCTTTTTAATTGTTTCATTTACAATTCTATCCTTTCCCTTTATTAAATCATACTTCCTATTCTGTCCTTATGCTATTTCCTTTCATGATATAATTTTTTATTAAAACATAGTCAGATGCTTTTACTTGTTCATCCTTTTTTACATCTGCAGCTAAAACTTGATTTCCTTCTAATTTTCTTGTTCCCATAATATGGTTTTTAATTAGTACATAATCTGATGCTTTAATTTCTCCATCTCCATTGACATCTCCAAATATGATGCATGTATATTCTTTTACTACTAAATTACTTGCCTCATGAATAACCAATATTTTTGTTCCTGTTCCAATATATTGATTATTTGTTTCTATTTTTAAGGTTAACCCATCACTAATCTCAAAATTTTCTTCGAAATTATTTAGAGAAAGTTTGGGCGTAATTTTCGTTAAAATTCCATTTTCTTCTTTTATTTCTTTTATGTTTATCTTTACATCTTCTCCTAATGATACAATTTCCACTGGGATTGTTTTTTTGATATTAGTTCCTTCAATTTCTACTATTATATTCGTTTTACCTTCTGCCACTCCTGTAACAAATCCTTCTTGTGAAACTATTGCAATTTCCTCATCTTCGCTTTTCCATAATAATTTATGGTTAGCATTCTCATAAACAAGAGTAGCTGTTATTTGTTTTTTGTCAAAATCAAACATTTTTATGCTTGTTTGATTTAATGAAATTCCTTGCACATAAACTGTACAAGTTGCTGTTTTTCCTTTGTCTTTACTTTTTACCGTAATTACAGCCTGTCCCGCTTCTTTTGCTATTACATTTCCTTGTTTATCAACTGTTATGATTTCTGGATTACTACTTTCCCACGTTACATCTTTATTGATCGCTGTTTCTGGTAAAATATTAGCTGTTAATTTTTCTGTCTCACCAGGTAACATGAAAAGTTCATTTTTATCCAGTACTACGCTTTCTACAACTTCTTCTTTTTTTCTTAAACCATAATGTTCAACGATTGCTTTTCCATCTGCTTCAGCTATTCTTCTTAATTCTTCATCTGAATCTATGTACTGGCTGTCTGTATTGATAAAGCAATGTTCCACTAATATGGTAGGTATGCCTTCCCCTTTTTGGATATTAGCATGCGTTGCTCCTGCTGGGGAAACAACACCATAATCAATTTTTGTTCCTCTCATGGCATAACGTATAATTCCATAATAATCAGCTCGTGTTCCGTCCGAATATATATCTGTTTCATCAGATACAAAATTCGTTTTTACTCCTCGATTTTCTAATCCTAAATTCGATAAATTTGCTAGTATTTTGTTTCCTAAAAGGGAAGTTTCTTTATTATATTTATCTAAAGAAGTGTTCGCACTTACCCAAACTTCTGCTCCTCTTCCTCCTGACCCAGAATTATAATGCATACTTACTAATAAATCTGCCTTTCTATTCCTTGCTACCATTGCTCTATCATAAACTGAAATCTCATAACCTGAAAATCCCTCATGTGTTAAAACAACTTCTGCATCATATTTACCTAAATATTCTCTTAAATACTGTGCTGTTTTTAAATTTAGTTCTTTTTCTTGCATGTCTCCATTTATTGCTCCAGGATCAATTCCACCATGTCCTGGGTCTAAAACAATTAACATTGCCTGTGAATAGTTACCAAAGAAAAATAAAATAATAAATAATATGAATAAAATTTTTACATATCTTTTTTTCATTATTTACTCCTATATTTTATCTTATAATTTCTCTATCTCTTCTATTGTTAATTCTGTTATTTTTGAAATTTGTTCTAATGTCATATTTTCTTCTTTTAATTTTTTAGCAATTCGTTGAATTTCTTTTCTTTTTTCTTTTTCTCCTTGTTTCATTCCTTCTTTCATTCCTTTGTGATACCCTGTATTTAGTAATTCTTTTTCATCTCTAATTGCTTTTTCTCTCCATTCAGCTATTCTTTGCATATATTCATCATCACTCATTACTTCTAATTTTTCTTTTGCCTCTCTTAAGCCTTCATTTTTTTCCATATTTTTTATCACCCTTTCATCACCTGGGTTTTCTATGAAATACAGCCAATCCAGCAATTCTTCCCCTTTTTCCCCAGTTTCTTTGACTTTTGGTAATTCTATTATATATATTTCTATTTTTTCAACTTTTCCAAGAACATCTTGTTTAACATTTGTGGGTTTGCTTTTCCTTTTGTTTCTTTCATTGCTTGACCAACTAAAAATCCTAAAGCTCTATCTCTTCCTGCTTTATAATCTGCAATAGATTGCGGATTAGCTTGTAAAATCTTCTCTACTACTTGTTTGATTTGTCCTTCGTCTGAAATCTGGATTAATCCTTTTTCTTTTATAATTTCTTCTGGTGTTTTTGGATTTTCAAACATTTCTTCTAGAACTTGTTTTGCTATTTTACTACTAATCGTTCCTTTATCAATTAATATTACTAAGTTTCCTAAGTCTTCTGCTTTAAATGGAATGTTTTCTGGTTCTAATTCTTTTTCATTTAAAATTCTCGTAATATCGGACATAATCCAATTACTTACCGCTTTTGCATTTTTACATATTTTTTCTGCTCCTTCAAAAAGGATAGATAAATATTTAGAACTTGTAAGTATATTACTGTCATATTCCGGTAAACCAAAATCCTTAATATATCTCTCTTTTCTACTTTCTGGCATTTCAGGTAAACTTTCTTTTATTTGTTGAATATACTCTTTTGATAAATGAATTGGTACTAAATCCGGCTCTGGAAAATAGCGGTAATCTTGTGCATCTTCTTTATCTCTCATTGAAAATGTCTTTCCAGATACGTCGTCCCACCTTAATGTTTCTTGTTCTATTTTACCTCCCTCTTCGAGAATTTCTATTTGTCTATTTGCTTCATATTCAATTGCTCTTACAATAGAACGGAAGGAATTCATGTTTTTCATTTCTGTTCTAGTTCCAAATTTTGTTTCACCTTTTTTTCTAACAGACACATTAACATCTGCTCTTAAAGAGCCTTCTTGCATTTTACAGTCTGAAACTTCTATATATTCCAAAATAGATTTTACTTTTTTTAAATATTCTTCTGCTTCTTTACTGCTCCTCATATCTGGTTCAGAAACAATTTCAATTAAAGGAACTCCCGCTCTATTTAAGTCTACTAAACTGCCTCCTCCAAATTCACTGTGATTAAGCTTTCCAGCATCTTCTTCAATATGGATTCTCGTAATTCCTATCGTTTTCTTTCCTTGTTCTGTTTGAATTTCTACTTTTCCTTTTTTGCACAACGGCATATCAAATTGAGATATTTGGTAAGACTTTGGTAAATCTGGATAAAAATAGTTTTTTCTATCATTCTTGCTGTTTTCTGCTATCTCACAGTTCATTGCTAAGCCTGCTTTTACTGCGTATTCTATTACTTTTTCATTTAGTACTGGCAATGCTCCTGGCATAGCCATACAGACTGGGCAACAATGTGTATTGGGTTCTCCTCCAAATTCAGTTGGACAAGAACAGAATATTTTTGTTTTGGTAGATAATTCACTATGAACTTCTAAACCAATTACCATTTCATAATCTGTTGTCATTTTATTTCCTCCTTATTTCTCTTTAAATTCTGGTCTAAATTTTTCTCTGAATTTTTCTATTTTTTCGTATTGATATGCTGCATTTAATATGGTTTCTTCATCAAATGCTTTCCCAATTAATTGCATTCCCACAGGTAGCCCCTTGCTATCAATACCACAAGGAACAGAAATTGCTGGTAATCCTGCAATATTGATAGAAACTGTGCATAGGTCAGCCAAATACATTTCAAGTGGGTTGTTAGACTTGGTTCCTATTTCAAATGCAGTACTTGGTGCTGTTGGTGTTAATAAAATATCATAAGTTGTAAATAATCTTTCAAATTCTTTTTTTACTAAAGTTCTCACTTGTAATGCCTTTTTATAGTAAGCATCATAATATCCAGAGGAAAGTACATAAGTACCTAAAATAATTCTTCTTTTTACTTCTGCTCCAAAGCCTTCACTTCTTGAATTTTTATAAAGTTCTTTTAAGTTACTAAATTCTTTTGCTCGGTAACCATAACGAATACCATCAAATCTTCCTAGGTTTGAACTAGCTTCCGCACAAGCGATGATATAATAAGTGGCTAGTGCATATTCAGAGCAATTAAATTCACATTCTTCTACAATGGCACCCATTTCTTCATATTTTTTAGCTACTTCTAATATTTTCTCTTTTACTTCCTGATGAATTCCTTCTCCCATATATTGTTTTGGTAATCCTATTTTTAAGCCTTTTACATCTTTTTCTAAATTTTTCATATAGTCTTTTTTTCCTTTTTCGGCAGAAGTAGAATCCTTTTCGTCATGCCCTGAAATAATATTTAATAACATGGCACAATCTCTAACATCTTTTGTAATTGGTCCAATTTGATCTAAAGATGAGGCAAATGCTACTAACCCATATCTAGAAACTAATCCGTAAGTTGGCTTTAGTCCCACGATTCCACAAAAAGATGCTGGTTGACGGATAGATCCTCCTGTATCTGATCCTAAAGCCCATGGTACCATATTACTGGCTACTGCCGCTGCAGAGCCACCACTAGAGCCACCAGGAACTCTATTTAAATTCCATGGATTCCTGGTTTTTTGAAAATAGGAATATTCTGTAGATGCTCCCATCGCAAATTCGTCCATATTCAATTTACCAATAGAAATGATATTTTCATTTTCTAATTTTTCAATTACAGTAGCACTATAAGGAGAAACAAAATTTTCTAACATTTTAGAACTACAAGTTGTTTTGGTTCCCCTGATATTAATATTATCTTTTATTCCAATAGGAATACTATTTTCTTTTATTTCTTTTGGATCATTTAAGCTTACAAAAGCCTTGATATCTTTTTCCTTTTCTTGAATTCTAGCTTGGTAACTTTCAAAAATCTCTTTACTGGTTATTTCTTTTTTATCTAGTTTTTCTTTTAATTCCTGTACCGTTAATTCATAAATTTCCACTTTGCTTTTCCTCCTTCATTCTTCATTTTATATTACTTTAGGTATGTGGAACATATGCTCTTCTTCCTCTGGAGCATTTTGTAACAAACTTTCTTTATCTTTAAATTCTTTTATCTCATCTTTTCGAAAGGAATTTACTTTTTCAGATGCGCCAATCGTTTCCCCTAATTTTTCAATTGGTGCATTATTTACAATATTAGCAAAGTTTAAAATTTCTTGTAAATGTAATAAATAAGTATCAATTTCCTCTTCTTTCAAGTTCAAATCTGCTAAATTTGCAATATGCAATATTTCTTCTCTACTTACTTGCATAAAATTTCCTCCTTATTTTTTCTATTTAAATCTTTTCTCTTATTTTTTCTCATTATATTATTTTTGTAATCCAAATACAATAGTTGTCACCATTTTTTCTTTGCTAGCATATAAATGATTAGGTGATTTTTATGAATTCTTGCGAATTAGTTACCTTTATTTCTACCCTAGCTTGTGCTATTTCCAAAAATTTATCTAATGATGAAATCGTCTTGCTTGCTGCCATTTTTACACAATTAGGTGATACTTTAGCAACGATTGCTACACAAAATCAAATTTGCAATTAACTGGCTACTTGCTCTTGTTTTTCTTTGTTTTCTACTTTTATATGCACTTCTTTTAATTGCTCTTTTGTTACTTCTCCAGGTGCTCCCATTAATA
>CALXQB010000072.1 GCA_944390445.1 uncultured Clostridia bacterium
CCATACGGAGCTACTACCATTTCATCTGCTAGACCTCTTTTTAATCCTAACCATGGAATACCAAATGCTTTATATTGATAATTTCCATTTAAATCCTTCAAATAAAAAGCAGCTTCTGTAATTCCCCAAGGTATATTTAATTTTTTGCTATATTCTTTTTGACTCATAATAGCAAACTTGCAGGATTCTTCTAATAAACTTCCTGGATATTTTGGTACATTAATATTAGACATTAAATATTCAAATGCTGTTCCAGACCATGAAATTAAGCCTTTATAGTGATTTAAACAAGTTAATGTTCTGCTTAATTGATTCCAATGTTTACTTGGTACATCCTTTTTGGCGATTGCAACCAAACTTGTTTGTCTAGCTTCGGATGCTAATAAATCATAATACGAATCTGTTAATTTATTTTCTTCTACATGAAATCCAATAGAAAACAGTCTTGATTTTTCATCATATAAAACAGAAAAATCTGTATGAGAGATAATATCATCAATCGTTTTTTTTATTTTTTCTACTTGGTATTTCATGGCTTCTTTTGAATTCAAAAGCGTCCCAGATGAGACAGTTTTGTTCCATTCGGAAGCGTCCCCAATGAGACATAAGAAAGATTTTAATACGTAGAGATAACCAATAAAGTTCCCGCTATCGACGGTAGAAACATATCTAGGAAGCAGTGGTATTAATGTTTTGGTGTCATACCAATTATATAAGTGCCCATTCCATTTTGGCATTTCTTGTATGGTCTCTAATGTTTTTTCTAAATGATTTAAGGTTCCTTCTAGGTTTTCAAATTCTAAGTCATAGGCTGATACGATTGCTAAAATTCCTAGACCAATATTCGTTGGAGAAGTTCTATGGGCAATTTTTTCTTTTCGATCTTCTTGATAATTATCTGGTGGCAGATAATGGTTTTCTTCATTCATATTATCTTTGAAAAATGACCACGTTCTTTTTGCAATTTCTAGTAAATATTCTTTCTCTTGCTTATTTAGCTCCTCTAACTTCCTTTTCTCTTTTGCTTCCTTACTAATATACCAAGCAAAATATGGTCCTAATATCCAAAATGCTCCTATGAAAAATAATAAAACTTGGTTTGTCCCAACAGAAATGAAAATGAATATCGTCCCCACTAATAAGTTTATTATCATGTTTCGATAATAGGAAAGCAAATCTGTTTTTGCCTGTTTCTCTGCTTCTTCTGCTGTTACCCATTCCAGCATATTTTGTTTTGTTTTTACCAAACGGTAAATGGTCTTGCAGATGGCATTTAAAGATAAATACGCTTTATAGGGTAGGAAAGAAAATTCTAACACGACTCTTAAAATGCTTCCATATATTCCGGCAATGGATTTTGTAAAATTCTTCTGTGCAATCATATATTCATTTCCCAAGTCTTTTTTGTATATGATATAATTTAAGATATCAATAATTGCTGAAATCATTTGTGCTATTATGGCAATTGTAATTCCTTGCCAGATAGGGAAACGAATAAAACAATTTAGTACCACTAATAATAGTATTCCTAAGAAAATAGTTGGTTCTAATAAGCTTCTTCTCAAATTATCCAAAATTTTAAATTTTTCTAAATCATCTAATGGATTTTCAACATTTTTTCCTTCTTTATTTTTTACACTTTTGGATAACCATCGTATAATTTGCCAGTCTCCTCTAATCCATCTATGGTTTCTCGCAGCCGAACTAATATATTTTGTTGGCCAACCATCCATTAAAGTAATATCTGAAACTAAACCACATCTTAAGTAATTTCCTTCAAGTAAATCATGGCTTAGGACTGTATTTTCTGGTATAGCATCCTTTAATAGAATATCAAATGTTTTTAAGTCATAAATTCCTTTTCCTGCAAAAATTCCTTCTCCAAAATTGTCTTGGTATACATCAGAAATGGCATTAGCATATAGGTCGGTTCCTCCAAGTCCTGCAAAGATTTTTGTAAAAAGATTTTTCTGGCTAGCTTTAAGGTTAACTCCTACTCTCGGTTGCATGATTCCATGCCCCTGAATTACTTTTGTTCTATTTTTATTTAAAATTGGCTTATTTAGAATATGTGCCATAGCTCCTACTAGTTCTAGTCCCGTGTTTAATACTAATTCTGTATCTGCATCTAGTGTAATAACATAAGTAATCTCAGGAATTTTTTCCATAGAATAATAACAAAAATCTTGTGGTTCTCCTCTTAGAAGGAACTGATTTAGTTGCTGTATTAGCCCTCTTTTTCGTTCCCAACCTAAATACATTTTTTCTTTTTCGTTCCATTTTCGATTACGATAGAAAAAGTGAAAAATAGGTTCTTCTTTTGCATATTTCTGGTTTAATTTCTCGACTTCTTTTTTCCCTGTTTCTACTACCTCAGCATCAAAACTTTCTTTTTCCTTGGCTCCACTAGAACAATCTCCTAATAAAGCAAAATACAAATTTTCACTTTTATTTGCCAAATAATAAATTTCTAATTTTTTCATAATTTCTTCTACTTTTGCTTTATTTTTTATAATTGTTGGAACTATTACCATTGTGGCCTGTTCTTTTGGTATTCCTTTGCTAAAATCTAGTTTTGGAATCAATTTTGGTTTTCTTATTTTCATCATAATATACTGTATGATTTTGGTAACAATCTCTGATATAGGAATATAAAATAGTAATCCTAATAAAGGTTCTATCCATAAATTCCATTTTCCAAAAGGCAAACTTTTAGCAAGACCACCCATAAAAAATAGTGTTAAAATAGCAGATGTACTAATAATTGCTATGATATACCTTTTGCTTTTTTGAGAATGAGAAATTATTTTCTTTCTACTTCCTAAGACTTGATATAATTCCTGTATTCCTTCTGCTACTAAATAGTATCCTATATGTCTTTTTCTTTCTTCTTTATTTTCTTCTCTCTTGGAAAGTTCTAAGGCTTTTTTTGCAATATAAGTTTCTGCAACTTTTGTATTTTTGGAAATTTCTTGAATGCAGTTTCTGTAAGCTATTTTTGTTTTATAATCCATTTTATCATATACGTTTGCTGGGTCTTGTCTCAACAATTCTTCTACTCCATTTATTTTTTCAAAGCTCTCAAGAAAATCCATTCTTAGAATATTTTTTAAGCTTTTAATAGCATTTTCCATAGAAACCTTTTGAATGGCAATTTCAAAATGCTCTTTTTTTATAACTTCTGATAATAAAGTACCTGTTTTTTCAACCTCTTCTTCCAAAATTTGTAAATAACCATAAGCTTGTTTCCCATATTTTTTAAGTTTATATGACATATATTCAATAAATGGATATTTCATTTCATTAAAATAATTTTTTTCTGAAAGATAGGGAACATTTTTAAAAATTTGATCTTTTGATGATTTTTTCTCTACTAGTCTTTCTACTATCCCTTCTACCTTATATTTTTGCACTTGATTAAAATAAATTCTTTCACAAATCTGCTTTATATTTTGAATAATAGCACTTTGTAAAAAAGATTTCATATTCCATATTTCTTCCATGCTTAACGTTTTTTTATTTTGGTAAGCAACCATGTAATCTTTTAAAGCATCTTCTTCTATTTTATTGTCGGTATATGCTATGATTTCGCAGGCAAGTACATAACTTCTTGCAAAACCTTGATAGGTATCATTTTCTAGTCCTATCAAGTTTGTATATTTTTTTAGTGTTAATTCTTTTACAATATTTTTTACCGTTTCTTCTATGATATAGTAATTGTCTAATAACCATTCTCCTGCTGGATGAATGGTTATCCCTAATTTGATATGTTCATTTAAAATTTCATAAGTTTTTGTAATAAACTGAAAATTATTTTTTAATAAGGGAATAGGATACGTATTTTTGTCAGAATGTTTACTTAAGATATGATTTGATGCAATTTTCTCTAAATGTCCCTCTAATTGGTGTTTATCTACTAGTGTTCCACTAATATTAAGTTCTTTTCCTAATTTCAAAACTTTCACTTCCTTGAAGATTGTTTTTGAAATTAGTTTTTTCCATTTGTGGAAATTTTATTCTTTCTTTTTTATGTCTATTTTAAGTTTATATATTTTTTATTGAATTCAAATAGTCGATGCAATAGTTTTCTTTTTTTATATCATTTAAGTCGCAACATCCTCTATATGAATTATTCATTACATAGCAAAGTAGTCCATAATACCTGTATAAATTCCCCAAGCTAATTTATCTTGATATTCCTCTGTTAATAGTAGTTTTTCTTCTTCTGGATTAGATAAAAAACCACATTCTACAATTGATATAGGAATTTCCACATGATCTACGATGTATATATTAGAAATAGGTAGGCTCTCTCTTTTGTTTTCTTTTTGGATTGTTTCACTTATCCCATTTTGCAAACATTTCGCTAATCTTTCACTGTTCTCATTTGTTTTTTTATAGAATGTTTGCCATCCCCAGTATTGCTCTTGTGGTATTTTGTTTAAATGGATGGACACAAAAATATCTCCATTCGATTCATTTCCTATCTTTACTCTATTTTTTATGTCTGATACTTTCTTTTCCCTTAAAGTTGTTTTATCTAAATCATAAATTCCGTTTTCATCTGAACGTGTTAGAAAAACAGTACAACCAGATTGTTCTAATAAATTTTGCACTTTTAATGTAATTTTCAAATTAATATCCGCTTCTGTCGTTCCAGAGTTACTTTCTGCACCCTCATCTGATGGGTGCTTTTTACTGCATTTTAATATTTAATTAAAAATCTAATTTTATTTAGATTTTTTTCTTTAAAAATTAAATTTTATCTCAACTTTTTTATCTTCATATACTTCAATTCTTTTTATTAGTTGCTTTAATATTTCATTTGTAAATTCTTTACCTTGTTTAAAATCCATAACAATTTTATTTAAGTTTTCTTCTGATATTTTGTTTTTATTCTTTTCTTGTAATTGTTCTAAATATTTTTTAGTTTCTTTTAATTTACTTTTAAGTTCATCATATTGCAATTTAAAATCTTTTATTGATATTTTTCCATCTACTCTTTTACTATATAACTTTTTCATTTCGTTATCTATTTTTGTTTCATTGTTTTTGAGTAGTTTCATTTCTTTATAAGTTATATCATTTTTTCTATATTCATCAGCAATTTTATTTGTGGCTATATCAATATTTATTGTATTCAATTTTTGTTTTACAGTATTTAATACTATTTCATTTAATGTGCTTTCCATAATCGTATGTCCTCTGTCACATATACTAGGGAATTTATAAATCATTCTACATTTAAAATACCAACATTTTTGAGGATTATCTAATACCTTATTTCTTATTTTAGTTCTCGTTCTATATTTGTATTGCATTCTGGCTTTACAATGTCCGCAATATACTAATCCCTTTAATAAATACTCATATTTGTTTTTAGGTTTATAAAACTTTTCTTCTAGTATTTTTTGTACTTTGTCAAATTGTTTTTGTGAAATTATCTCTTCATGTGTATTCTCTTTAAAAATCCATTCTTCTTTTGATGTTTTATATTTTTTCTTTGTTCTGTAATCTGTATATATTTTATTTATTATCATCTTGCCTGTATAAAATGGATCTT
>CALXQB010000073.1 GCA_944390445.1 uncultured Clostridia bacterium
GTAAAAAATCTAATTGTTGCTTTTGCAGTTTTATCATAATCTATTGAAGTTGCATATATATCAGTAATTTTTTGATAAAATTTTCTTTCAGACATTCTTATTTCTCTTATACGTTCTAATTGCTCTTCAAAATATTTTTCTGTTAGGATGGAACCTCCATTTTTCAAACGTTCATCATCCATTACCCAACCTTTTATAGTGTAATCTTTTACAATTTGATTTGCCCACTTTCTAAACTGCACTGCTCTTTCATTATTAACTTTAAAACCAACAGCTATTATCATTTGTAAATTATAATGGGCAACATTCCTAGAAACTTCTCTATTTCCCTCTTTTTGAACTATCTCAAAATTTCGGATAGTTGAATTTTCTTCTAATTCATTATCTTCATATATTTTTTTTATGTGATAATTGATGGTTCTTACATCAACTCCATAAACTGTCGCAAGCATTTTTTGAGTTAGCCATATATTTTCATCTTCATATCTTACTTCAATTGATTCTGGATTGTCTCCTACTGCCGCAACATAAGTTAAATATTCAGCCGCACTAGAACGAATTGTAATTTCATTTTTCTTTTTATTCATTTAAGAATATCACTTCCATTCATTCTTATTTTATAAATTGTGTCTTCACTGGTGACACAATTATATTTTTTATCTTTCTCAATTTTCTTCCTATACCTATCTTCTTCTGAAAATATACATCCACAATATTTTTGCATATATAATCCTAATTCTCTTGCTTCATTTTGACCCTGTCTAAATCCCTCTCTAAAGTCTTGATAATAAAAATGAATTCCATATTCTTTTTCTAATTCTTCTCCTGTTTGTTTTAATTTTTCGTGATTTTGATAAGGGCTAATTAACAAAGTAGTGCAAAATGCATCATATCCATTTTCTTTTGCATATTGCACTGTTTTTTCTAGTCTTGTTCTATAGCAATATTGACATCTATTGTCTATATCATTTATTACGTTTTTGCAAAATTCTCTTAAGCCATAATTTTCTTCAAATACGGCTTCTACTCCTATGCTTTTTGTATATTCTTTTAGTGTATCTCTTCTTGCCTTGTATTCCATATAGGGATGTATATTGGGATTATACCAATATACAACTGGTTCTATGTTATCTTTTCTTAATTTTTGAATACAATACACACTACAAGGGGCACAACATGTATGTAATAATAATTTCATTTTATTCAAACTCCTTTTAATAAATCCTGTTTTTATTTTAATTCTCCTTTTTTTATATTTTTGATGTTTCTATTAATCATTTTGTTGATAAGGAATTCCCATATGTTCATATGCTACTGGAGTGGCGATTCTTCCTCTTGGTGTTCTTGCTAAGAAACCAATCTGCATTAAATATGGTTCATATACATCTTCTATTGTTTCTACTTCTTCTCCAATTGTTGCTGCTAATGTATCAATTCCTACTGGTCTTCCTCCATACTTTATCATCATCGTTGTTAACATTTTTCTATCTATCTCATCTAACCCTAATTCATCAATTTCTAATTTACCTAAAGCAATTTTAGCAATTTCTAATGTAATATTTCCATTTCCTAAAATTTCTGCATAATCTCTTACTCTTTTTAATAAACGATTGGCAATTCTGGGTGTTCCTCTACTTCTGCTTGCAATTTCTTTGGCTGCTTCTTTTTCTATTGGCATGTTCAATATTTTTGCAGAACGAATTACGATTGTTTCCAAATCTTTATTATTATAGAGTTCTAATCTTTGAATAATACCAAATCTATCTCTCAGTGGTGTAGAAAGTGCTCCTGCTCTTGTTGTTGCTCCTATTAATGTAAATTTAGGCAAATCCAATCGAATAGACCTTGCACTTGGTCCTTTTCCAATAATGATATCTAAAGAATAATCTTCTAATGCTGGATATAGTATTTCCTCCACACTCTTGTTTAATCTATGAATTTCATCAATAAATAAAACATCATTTTGAGATAAATTGGTCAAAAGTGCTGCCAAATCTCCTGGTTTTTCGATTGCAGGTCCAGATGTAATCCTTATATTTGCTCCCATTTCTGTTGCAATGATATTAGAAAGAGTAGTTTTTCCTAGTCCAGGTGGACCATATAATAAAATATGGTCTAATGTTTCTCCTCTTTTTTTAGCTGCTTCAATATAAACTTTTAGGTTTTCTTTTATTTTATCTTGTCCAATATATTCTTTTAAATTTTTGGGTCTTAACGAGGTTTCTACTCTTTCTTCTTCTATATCTTGTAATTTAGGTATCATCAAATTTTCGTCCATTTTGCCCTCCGTTTTTATTTTCTTTACTCATTCTTTTTTTACTTTCTCTCGTATTTTATAATTAATATGTTCTCATATTTTAATACTCTTTGCATATTCTTTCATTTTGTGTTATAATAATTCCATACTACATTTAAGGAGGAATCAGTATGCGGAAAATCTCAGTCGCCAGTCACCCTCTAGCAAAAGCTACCTGGATGTACCTAAGTGTTTTTCTCATGCTTACTGTTATCATCAGTACGATTCATTTCGGTCGACGACTGGATTCACTTTTTGGTTCTATACTGATTGGTCTAGGTTCAATCTGGATAATTGGTTACGAAGCTGCTCGCATTCTATTAATTGCAATCGCTTACCACAATGAGCAAGATGGACTTTCCTGTTTTTGGCAAGCAATAAAGATCAGACTTTTGACTTTAGCCACGCTTATCATATCTTTGTATCTGATAAGTCTCTGTAGAAGACCTGTTGAAAGTTGGCATTACGTTGGACTTTCCGTAAGCAGTATACTAACCGTCTTGTGTGTGATCTGCAATTTAATACTTCTCTCTAAGATTTTCCAGGACAACTGATTTCGACATAACCAGGGGATTCAATTCCCCTGGTTTTTTAATTTATAGGAAATGCAATTTCTTTTGAAAATAAAAATTCATATATATCCAGCCCATGAACTTATATTTTGAAATAAAAGCTCGAGCAGCTCATCTAGCTGCCGGATTACTCCTTGAACCTTGAGAGTTTTATGAAAAAATATAAGTTCATGGGTTGGATAAAAAACTCTTACATTTTATTTTCACTTCATGTTGCGAAACTTTGAAGTTTCATATTATTTCCTATAAATTAAAAAATATAGATACACAGAAAAATTGCTTTGCAATTTTTCGCGTCGACAAATCTTATACGCTTCTTGCTAGACCTTAAATTAATGTAACAAATATTAAAAAGGTCTAGCGAAGCTAGATTTTTCCTTGAACTTTAAGGGACATCCCTAGAGTTCAATTTTCCTTCTCTTTTCTGCATTATACATGATATAGAAAAAAATTACAAGTAAATAAGTGAGACTTAGTAAAAATTTATTTTTTACTAAATCTCACTTTTTTCTATCTATTTAATTCCAAATTAGGATCATATACAAATGGTTCTTCTGTTATCGTTACAAATTTGATTGAATAGATATCACAGTATAGCAGATTGTTTCCTTGGATAGACCTAAGTAAAATATAACTTGCACCCACTTCTAGTAGAATCCCTGTTCTATCATCTAAGAAGGAACTTCCTATTAAAAATTCTACTCTTACTAATTTTCCAATTTGTCTTCTTAAAAATGCTGGTGTATACACAGGATTCGTTAATACCTCTGGTGCTCTTTCATCTAACTCCATTTGTCTGTAATTTCCCGATGCTTGATATCTATATGAATTATCATACATAATTTTCACTTTCCTTTCTTCTTTTCACACATATTAGGTTTGGCTATATAGGCTTGTTGGTCGATAGAAACAATGTTGATTTACTCTTGTATGAAATGTTCCAGAACCATTATAAGGAAAAGTAGGACCACAATTTTCACTATAGGGATTTAAAAACCATAAACATTCTCCCACTTCATTTAGCTTATTTCCTGCTAATGCCCAATCTGCAATTTCAAAGTGGATTGGTTCTGGTACCATATTATATATATTCTGGGGATTATATTCTCCTCTAATCATTTCTCTAGTACAGTCAAATTGTCCCTCTTGGAATATGATATTTCTGATATTTCCTCCCATGGATACTCTAGCATATTCTCCTTCTGATGCATTCACTCTGTTCATTACTGTAGTAGCCACTGCCTTCATTCCATTTTCTCCTTCTCCACCTGCTTCACATTGTACAAGTCTTGCTAATAATTCTCTTTCTGAAAAAGCCA
The DNA here is from genome assembly GCA_944390445.1 of uncultured Clostridia bacterium. Lineage (GTDB taxonomy): Bacteria > Bacillota > Clostridia > TANB77 > CAG-508 > CALXRW01. The sequence goes on from CALXQB010000073.1 coordinate 4,188, forward strand.
TCTATTTCACCCCTGATATGTTATTATATTAAAAAGAAAAGTATTGTGAGACTGTCCTAAATGAAAGCTGTCAGTGGGGACGGAGATTTTGACAGAATTTCAACTTAACACAGTTTTTGATCTTATGAAATTTCTAAAATTCTGTCAAAATCTCCGTCCCCACTGACAGCTGTTACTGTTTTTCTATATTTTAATCTACTCCTCCAAATTTATTAAACGGCCAGAAACGGAACCATACTTTGCTTTCAATTTTTTCAATCGGAATACATCCTATTTCTCTAGAATCCTTACTACCTCCTCGATTATCTCCCATAACAAATACATATCCTTCTGGTACTGTAATATCATTAAATGTCCCTTCTGTTGTTGTTACATTATCTTGTAAATAAGGTTCTTCCAGTTCTTCTCCATTAATATAGACTTTGCCATTTTCAATTAGTACATGTTCTCCAGGCAAACCAATAATTCTTTTTATATAGCTTTCTTTTTTTATTTCTAATACATAATAAGTAAATTTTTCAAACCATCCATTTTTTTCTTCATATTTAGCAATTGGATTTTCGAGATTAATTTCTTGAATTTGCAATTCTTCCGGGGCTTCAAAGGTTATAATTTCTCCTCTTTTAGGAGCTTGTTTGATTGTCCTATAAAGTCGGTTTAGAATTAGTCTATCATTTTGTTCTAAAGTTGGGTACATTGAAGATTGTTGTACAATTGTTGGAGTTCCTAAAAAATATCTAACAATAATCGCTAATACAACAGCTATTAATATACAAGCACTCCATTCCAAAATTTCTTTGATTACTTTTTTATTTGTCATCGGTCTCTCCTTATTCCAAAAATATATATTATTTTATACCTTTTTTTATTTCTTTTCAATCTTTTTATCAATATATTTTATGAGTCATATTATTTTTTACTCGCATTCATAAAAATTGTAATAAGCAATTTTTTATGAAAAAAACTAAAAATGCAGTTAAGCAGTTTTAGTTTTGGAGTGTGGGGTTGAGTAAACCCTGCCACACGGACAAACTTGTTTGTCTAGTGTGTTAGACATTGAAACAATATCTCGAGCGAAGAAGGAGGTGCATGGAGATATGAGTTATGCTATTGTAAGAAATGAAAAATTAACACGAGCAGAAATAAATGGAAAAGGAACTCATAATGATAGAAAAGCAAAAAATCATACTAATAAAGATATTGATCCTACAAGAACACATTTGAATTATTATATTAAGAAAAACGAACTAACATATACAAAAGAATTTGATAAATATATGAAAGAGAATAATTTACAAGGTCATCTTCGTAGTAATAGTATAATAATGTGCCAAATG
>CALXQB010000074.1 GCA_944390445.1 uncultured Clostridia bacterium
TTTCTTTTAATTACCTCCACATATTAAATAATGTGTATAATTTTTAAGTGGTTTCTTCGTAGCACGGGTCGGCGTGGGCGCCGACACCCTACACGTATGTTTCTAATGAATAGTGAATAATTGATAATGAATAATTAATAATTTTCGTGCAAATTATATTTTACGTATTATTCATTATTCACTATTCATTTTTCATTATTCATTAATTACACAAAAAGACTACCCATCTCGAGCATGATAATTATACTCGAAATGGATAGTTCCGATTTATTTCCTTTTTTATTAAATTATATCGTGTGTGTGTGTGTGTGTGTGTGTTACTCTCCCAACGTTTTCCGCTTTTGTTCATTTTCTTTATTTCCCCTTTCGTTTCTTTTCTTTGTTAATATAATACTTTAACATTTTTTCCTTGTCAATACCTTTTTGCTTTTTCTACTGTGTATTTTTTTCTTGATCTTTTATTATGTGTGCCTACATTAATTTTACACTAACTGAATCCTTTCTGAGTAGTTTTATGAAACATATTCAATGGAAACAGAGACTTTTGATAACCAAGGGGCTGTCTAAATCTTTGTTTCCATTGAATATATTCTATAAAATTAATTTTTACTACTTTAAGCTGTCTGTCCAATTATTTATGTCTGAATCTGATGGATTAGAGCTAAATCTATGTCCTTCTAACCAGTTTCCACTATTTGCTTTTTCTGCAAGTAATTCTCCACTTTCGTCCAAACCAGATGATGATGACGTACAAAATGGAATCACTGTTTTTCCATTAAAATCATTTGCTTCTACAAAAGTATCTACTGGCCATGCAGCAATACCCCACCAAATTGGATATCCTATCAAAACTGTATCATATTCTTCCCAATTATCTACCGTTGTAGATACAAGTTCAATATTTCTTAAAGATTCATCTTCGTGTTCCCTTGTTACTCTTGAATTACTATCTGTCCAATCTAAATCTTCAGATGTATATTCGTCTCTTGCCTCAATTTCAAAAATATCTGCTCCTAAATTTTCTGCTATTTTATGTGCTACCTCTTCTGTATGTCCTTATGCTGAAAAATATACCACTAATGTTTTTCCCTCTTCTATTGTTTCATTATTTTCTCCATTTGCAACTGCTGTATTATTCTCATTTGCGATTATTGAATCTTGTTCTCTTAATGCTTCTTGATTACTATTATCAGTATTTTGTGGAGTATTTGAATTTTGACTCATAATATATGCAATACCTCTTTTCCTTTTTTTATTAGATTTGAAATAAAGTTGACTTTCATTATACTATTTTTGAGCATCTAAGTCTGGTTTCATTTGAAGATAACTTTCAAGTAATTCAGGTGTACTTTGATAATACCTCTTATCTACAATTAGTCAATATTTATTATTTCATATTCTCTTGATCCTGCACCTAATTTTGCTGCTGTTTCTATTATATGAATCGCTTTTTTTTCTTCGATTCTTTCAATTAGTTTTTCTTTTCCAGGGTCTTTAGAATGATAAATAATGTCAAGACAAGCTTGGTCTACTGCTACCGGGTCCGTACTTGCTAGAATTCCTATATCTTTCATACAAGGTAACGAAGCATTTCCATCACAATCGCAGTCAATTGAAATATTTACCATGGAATTTATATAAGCGATATTCCCTTTGAAATATCTATGAACACTCGTTGCTGCATCTCCCATTGAATTAACAAAAGAAACCTGGTCTGTTCCAAATATATTATCCTTTGCTACTCCTGCTCCATGTATATATTTTTTTCCATAAGAAGAAGCGCAACCAATAGATAATTGTTTTAGTGCTCCTCCAAATCCTCCCATTGCATGTCCCTTGAAATGTGATAATACAAGCATGGAATCATAATTTGCTAAATGTTTTCCCACATAATTCTTTTTTATTTGTACTCCATCTGGTATTTCTAATTCTATATCTGGTCCTTCTGAATCCATAATGTCCACATTAAAATATTTGGTCCACTCATGTTCCTCCATTAGTTTTTTATGTTTTTCAGTGGTGTCTCTCTCCCCTGGGTATGCTGTATTACATTCTACAACTGTTCCATTTACTTTTTCAACAATAGCTTTTACAAATTCTGGTCTTAAATAATTCCTATTTCCATGTTCTCCTGAATGTAACTTTACAGCCACCTTTCCTTTCAAATCGATTCCTAATTTTTCATAAATATCTACCAAGCTTTCTGGTGATATTTTACTTGTAAAATAAACTTTTGATTTTTCCATTTTACATCTTCCTTTCTTATTTTATTTTTTAATTTTAGTATTAAATTTTGCATACATTTTTACTACTTTCTAAATCTATCTTAACTATAATGGCATTTTTTAAATTCTTCTTGTATTTCTTTTGGCATTTTTTCTAATGGCATATTTTTGACATATTGTTCTGTCCCATCTTCTAATGCTTTTGTATAATACCACTCTTTGTAATTGATCAAATTTAATGTTTCTTGTAATCTTTTCATTTCAGACAATACCTTCTCTTTTTGTGTTTTAAATAATTTGAGCCTTTTTTCAATGGTGGCATCTCCTTCTTGACACCAATTCATAAATTCCTTTATCTCCATTAATTGCATCCCTGATTTTTTCAAATATTGTATCATTCTCAACACTTCAATCGCTTCTTCTGTAAAAATTCTATTTCCATTTTGATTCTTTTTTTAATTCTGAAACAAGCCCAGATTATCGTAATATCTCAATGTTGGTACAGTCACCTTCATTTTCTCGGCTACTTGTGATATGGAATATTCCAAAATCTCCACCTCCTAATCACTATTAGAAACATTTTTAATATATCATCTAAAGCTAGCTTTAGGTCAAGTCTTTTTTAAAAGAAAGTTAAAAATCTTTCTTTTAAAATATTTTCTAAAATAAACGGGAGTCTTATAAAAATAATTTTCATGTTGATTTAAAAAAGTGCCAATGGAAACAGTAATTTTTCAATGGTTAACTATTTGAAATAAAAATTTTTTCTTTTTCCTTTTTTAGAATCATATCATATTTCTAAACTATTTTCTACCTTTTATCTTTTTTTCGTAAATAATATATCCTGCTATAAGTAATCCTCCTATGATAACAATAATAATGGAAATCAGAACTGTGTTTTGATGCTCTTCTTCTTGCTCACTATTGTCCTGCGCTTTTGTTTCTAATATAGCTGATAATTTTTCCGCTTCTACTTTATTTGCTTCTTGTTCTTGTATCTCTTCTTCTTCATTTCTTCTATGAACATTTAGTTCATATTTTTTCTGTGTTGTGCCATTTTCAGCAAGTACAACTACTTCAATTTTATTATCTCCTATTTGCATTTTGTCATTTCCCGTTATAGAAACAGAAGCATTTTCCTTTTGCGGGATTGCCAAAATATCAATTTGTTCTATGTCGTTAGCAATTTCCATAGAATATTTTGTTTTATTACTATCAAATTCAGGTATTAAACTTCCTTGCCTTACAGCTAATGTCTCTAAATTGGCATTAGCTAATTCTTTATTATCTGTTTTCGTTACATAAATTTTATACTCTGATGTTTTGCTTTTATCTTCTGCTTCCACTTTTATACTGATTACATTTTCACCCAACTTTAAATTTCTATTTCCAGTAATCATAATAGCTGCATTTTGATTTTCAGGAATTGCAGTAACTTCAATATTTTGTACAGTAGTATCTGTGATAAAATAATATTCATACGTAGTTGAATCAAATTCTGGACTTATTCCTGGTGAATCTAATCTTAATACACTTAAATTTGTATTGTCCGCAGTACTGTTTTGAGATTGTACTTGTTCTAAATTTTGAGTTGATTCTCCTATTTTTATTTCTAAAACACCATTATCTATTTCTACTCTTTGTCCATTCTCATTATAGAATTCTCCTGTAGATATGATATTAACATTTCCTTCTTCTATGGCTTTAAATTTAAAATTTCCAATTGATAAATTTGCTTCATTTTGTCCACGTTCATGAATCCATGTATAGACAACTCTATTTCCACTGTGATTCGAATTTTCTGGTCCACTTATATACTCTAGCTTTGTATGATCCCAATAAAGTTCTAATGTAAAAGCTGCAACTTCTGTATCTTCAAACTCAATATGAAACTCTATTTCTTCCTCTTTTTTTATTTGGTATTTATCTGCTAGTATTCTCATTTTAGATTGTGCGAAACATTTTCCTTGTAAAATGATAAGAAATAATAAGAAAATAATCATTCCTAAGCCTATTATTTTTTTCATAGTTTCCCCCCTCTTAAATATCCTTGTTTTAAGTAATTTCTTCGAAGAACGGGCGATTAAAATCGCCCCTACTTTTTCATAAATTACTTTACACTATCTCATTATTCTCATTTTTATATTTGTTGTATTAATTCTATTCCTAAAATATGTCTTTGTATTTTTAACATATCAATAGAAGATGGATTTTGTCCATTTTTTCTAACATTTCCTGCTTTTAAGAAAACTCCTGTTATTTTTTCTATTTCTAATATATGCCTTTGTAGTACTAATAAATCAACACTATTTATTTTTCCATCTGCATTTACATCTCCATAAATAATCATCACATATTCCATTTTTATGACTTTATTTTCATCTACTAACCTAATTTTACAACCCGTTCCTGTATTTTCTTGATCTGCTAGGAATTCTCCTTTTGGATTGTAAGCTTCAATTTCATAGTTTGTGTGTATTTTTTTTTTAATTTGTCCTACTTTCAAATTTTGTATATCCCAGCCTGTTATTTCATTTTGATTTACTACTAATCCTTCCTCAAAAACTACTTCTCCCTCTTGTAATTTTGGCACAACTGTAATAGAAATTTCTTTCTTAATTTTTTCTGCTTCTGTTTGTACAATAATTTTAGTATCTCCTTCTTTAATGGCCGTAATATTTCCTAATGAATCCACCTGAGCAATTTCTGTATTTTCAGATTGATATGTGACATTTTGGTTGGAGGCATCTTTAGGAACAATAATTGGTTTTACCATATATTTTTCTCCCTCCTGTAGCATTAAACTCTCCGTATTTAATTGTAAATCTGAAACTGGTGTATAAACCATAATTTCTATTTGGCTAGATACATTATTTTCTTTTGCTTTTACAGTAATGACAGTAGTTCCTGACTGCAACCCTAATATATTACCTTGGCTATCTACACTTGCTACTTTTTGATTACTAGAAGAAAATTCTATCTTCTGATCTTTTGCCTCCTCTGGTAAAATCTCTACTGTGAGTTGTTTACTTTCTCCTTTTAAAATCGTATTGTTATCAATAGAAATACGAATTTCTTCAATTTGTTTTTCTGGCACTTCTTTTAAATAACTTTGAAAAGCATACCCCATCATTCCATCTGGTAAAATGACTCTATCCCATAGTTCTCCAGCTTGTTTCCCTTTTGCAATTCTTGTCATGATTACATTTCTATCTACTGTCGTTAAAGATTCATAAGAAGTAGATGGTCCTGTTCTAATATTTAAAGTACTTGTTACATCTGCATAAACTTTTGTATT
>CALXQB010000075.1 GCA_944390445.1 uncultured Clostridia bacterium
TATAACAATTCTCAATGCTACCTTGATCTACATATCCAGCAATTCCACCTGTATTTTTTGTTCCTACACTAATATCACCATGTGTATAGCAATTTTCTACTCTTGCATAACCTCTTAAATCTCCTACAATTCCACCTACACCAATTGAACTTTGAACATTATTTAGCTCTATAATAAGATTTTTTACATAATTATTTCTTACACTTCCACCAGTTACATTTCCAATAAATCCACCTGCTCTTAGTTCTGATGCATTTTGCACTTTTATTGTTGCGTTATTTACTGAACTATTTTGTATGTTACTTCCTGCATTCACTCCTGCTAATGTACCTACCCATCTTCTATAGGACGATTCTGATTGTATATTAGTTTGATTAATATGCACATTATCTATTTGGGCATTTTCAGCTAAACCAATTAATCCTATATAAGATATATTCATATTTTGGTCTAATGTTAAGTTTTCTATATTTAAATTTGTTAATGTACCAGTAAGTTTAGTGAATAAATTCCCAATCCCATGAATATTTTTAATTTTATATCCACTTCCATTAAGTTCTCCACCATAATTAGTTATTATAATGTCTTGTCCATAATTAATAAAGTCTAAGTCTTGCATTAATATATAGTTTTCTGTTGGTGATTGGTTTATTTGTTTCCAATCTTCTACCGTATATATCTGCCTATATAATTTTATTGGAAGCAATCTTTCATTTTCTTTAAAATCTCTAGTATATGTATTTCCAAATGCTCCTTGTGTTGTAATACTCATAATACTATAACTTGATACATATATTTTAGGATTGCTTAATTTTATTTTTACTTTACTTACTCCATCATAATATTCTTGTGATAAAATTTCTGATGTTAAATTTTCTACTCTAATTTCTGTTATTATCTCACCTGATGGATTATGCACATTACATATTATTATTGCTTCATCTGGTTTTTGTGACTCAATTTCTGTTGATAGTATATCTGCTAAATCCGCATCTTCTACTTCTGGCAATTCTACATATTCTTGTCTTGGCATTACATCTGGCATTAATACATGTGGGTAATACCCCTTTGAAACTAATTCATCTACTTCAAATTGATTTTGAGTATTTAGCAAACTATTTTGGAAATTAACATCTCTTAATGCTAACATTGTTGTTTTTTGATGATATTCATTATTAAATATTTCATCACAAAAATAATAATTATTACTTATTTGACCGCTTTGTATATCAAAAACATTTGGTCCTTTATCTAAATTATTAGTATTACCTAAGCCAACAGAATACACATTTTGAATACTAGCTCCTCCACCGTTTACATAAACAATATTTCCAAGTTGTTCAGCAACTCCCTCTTGATGAACTGTGTTTATTGAAACTAGGCTATATACATTTTTTATACTTCCTGTACCTGTACTATAATAACTGATGACTCCAACATGTCTTGTCTGACCTACTGATAATGGATAAATTGCTTCTATATTTTCTCCATATACATAACCATTTTGAATAATTCCTCTATTATAATAAATACCTGCTGTGAAATCATTACTTCCATAAAGTGGCTCTTCTAAATGAATTACAAAGTTTTCAACTATTCCTCCTTGAAAGTTTATATAGCCTAATGGACATAAATTACTATTTTCTTTTTGAGTAGTCTCTGTAATGTTTAGTTGTATATTTCTTATAGTTCCATAATTATATACAAACACTCCATATAAGCCAGATAGTGCGTTTTCATTATTCAAATGCATTTCTACAACTAAATTTTTTATGACTCCTGTTGGTCTTATCGTATAAAATAGTCCATTTGTTAAACTAGTTACATCTCTTATCACTGTATGTCCATTAAAATCAATTTCACCTGCAAATGAAAGTATTTGGATAAAATTACTTCCTGTCATGTCTAAGTCATTTACTACTACATATTGCCCATATGGTTGTATTTCTCTATATTCTTCTAAGTTTCTAATTGCTTTTATTTCTGTATCTTCTTCTACCTCTATTTCTAAATCATCTATTACATAATAGCGTTCTCTTATTTTTACTAAAAGTTCTAGTTTATATGTATTCCCAGGTTTGATATTTCCAAATTGTTTAATGACATCTTCTACTTTTCCTTCTTCTCCTAGTTCTTCATAGCGTTCTTCTTGGATTAAACTATCATTTTCATATACTCTTATGTAATAATCTCTTGTTGTGATTTCTCCCTTTCTATCTTCTAGGCTCACTCCTACTTCTAATTCTCTTTCATAGCTAAAAGGTTCATAAGCGCTTTTTCTATTTCCTAATTCTACTTGCAAATTTTTTATTAAAAGTCCTTGGTTGGCTGATGTGTAAAATCCTAAATATCCGGTTTCATCTATTGTTACTGTATATTGATATTCTTTGTATTCATTTGTACTTAAATTTTCTATTTTTGTTCTGTTAGTTGCATTTTTACTATTTTGTATTCCTACATTGTAGTTACTCTCATCTCCAGTTAACATTGCTTCAAAAGATATGGTTACTTCTTCTCCAATATATTCTCTTAGATCATACACGTATGTTGTAGTACTACTTGCATGGTTTCCTAATTTTAGTATTCCATTTTCTTTATCATATTGTTTTGTATATTCTTCATATATTGATGCTCCCCATATTGGTCCTATCCAATTTACTTCTGATTCTACATTGATTAGGTTTTTCCCGGTTTCTTTTTTACTTAAGGCATGTAGTTCTAATTCTCCTGTTATGCTTATTTCTGTATAGATTGTTCTTGTTTCTAATATGTAATTTGCTTGATATGTACTATTGTCTCTTCCTTCATTATATTGTTCTGCTATAAATGTGATTGTATAATTTTTATTTGGTTCTAATCTATCATATTGTTTTCTTATGTCTTCCTGGTTTTTGGTAATATTTTCTACAGATATTAGATTACTTTTTTCATCTCTAATTTCCATTCTCACATAATCTAGTAATATACTTCCATCTTCATCTTGTACAGCTACATCAAAGTCTATTAAATCTCCTGTTACAAATTGGTTTTTGATAATTACTTGTGCTGGTTTTTTTCTTGTGATAAAACTCGTTTGGGTTTGTTCTTTATTTGCGGTTTCTTCTACACTTCCTTGTTTTACTGTTGTGATAATTTCATAATGATATTCTGTATTACTATTTAGTCCTTGTAGTCTTATGGTTATGGTCTCATTTGTTTTAATTTGGTTTACATCTAGTTCATATGTTTCAAATTCATTTCCATTTTCGTCTGTTATTTTTAAGTTACTTTGATGAATAATTTGTATTAGTCTTTTATCTGTTTTGATTTCGTCTAATTGTATTGTAATTTCTGCTTTGTTTTGTTCTATGTTGATTGCTTCTGTGTTCCAGAATAGTTGTCCTAAACTTGCGAGTGGCATTGTGGTAAAGTTGGTATCTAATAATAATTGTTCTCTTCTTATTCCGGTTCCATCTTCTAGGTCATAGTCTGCATAGAATTTTATGTTGTAATAGGAGTTTGGGTCTAAGTCTGTTCTTTCTATTTCTTTTTCATTTTCCTCTAGTTCTCCTCGTATTTCTTCTCCACTTGCATTTGTTATTACATAGTGATAATTTTCTAATTTTACATTGTCTTTATTATTTAAGTTTAGAGTTATTTCTGTTTTTCCTACTTCTTGGGTTTTCATTTGAATTCGTAAACTTGGCACTTGTTTTGCTGTTCTTGTTCTTCCTTCTGCATTTTCTACTACAAATTCATTTCCATCTTTATCGTACATATGAATTCTATAGGTAATATTTTTATTGGATGTTACTGTTTCATTTGTTTGGTAGGTAATGGTTTGCTTGTTTTTTAAATTGGCTACTTCTTCATTGCTCAAACGATATTGTATTCCATCAATTTCTATCTCTATTCTACTAATTCCTTTTAATACTTCATCTGTTGCTTCATTTTCTATATAGAAGTTTTTGATTTCTATTTTATTAGAATAAACTTGTCCTGGTTCATGTTGTACATAAATGCTTCCTAAGGTATCAATCGATTTTGTTGTAAATTCTCCTTGATAGAATGTTTCTTCTATTTGGTTATTGTTTTCATTTAGATAAATATAGGTTCCCTCTACTTCAAATTCCGTGTCTGGTACTAGGCTTGTTAATTCTAAATCTCCTGCTCCTGTTATTTGTCTTCTTTGGTAGATTCTATTGTTTCTTCTTATGATAAATGTTGCTCCGAGTATTCTTCCTTGTGGGTCTTGGATTTCTATATTTGTTCTTGCTGTATATACTCCTGCCTCAAAGTTACTTGCTGTTATGATTGGTTTAATATAGGTTTGTTCGGTCTCTTCACTTGGTTCTTGGTTTTCTTCTTCTATGGTTGTTTCTATGTTTATTGTATTTTCTTCTTGTTGGTCTTCTACTTCTGGTAAAATATTTACTTCTTCTTGGATAATTCCTAATTTTAGTAGTAGTTCTTCATAGCTTATTTCCATATTCTCTTCTTCTGTTACTTTTTGTATCGTAATTTGGCTTGTTTTGTCGATTTCTAGTATATTATGATAGAAAAGTCTTTCCCCTTCGATTGTATAATATGTGATATGGTTTTCTGTGAAATAGAGAATACTGTAAGTTGGAATTTCGTATTCTGTTTTGCTAGTTACGATTTTGATATCTTTTCCTGTTATGTATGTTTTTTCTGGGGTTTCTATGAATATATATTCATTTCCATCTGCTCTTGTTAGGTCATAACTATTATACATTTTTCCTTCTACTAGTGTGAAGTTTGGATATCCTTCTACTGTTTCGAAGTTTTTGGTAATTAATTTTGTGTCTTCTGATAGGTTTAGCATTGCTGATTTTTCATTGATATAGATAGGATAATTTAGGTCGATTTCTTTTTTTTCATTTCCTCCTATATAGTAGGTGTTTAGTCTTTTATATATCGTTTCCTGTTCTTCTACTTTTAAAAGGTTCATGCTTGCATCTATATTTTCAAAGTTTTCGCTTTTTAAGTTTTGGGTTAGTTTTTTGGCTTCTATTCCATAGCCTCCATACAGTATTGTGTTTACTGGGGCATAGCGTATGCCTATGTAATAAAAGAGGATTAAACTAATACAGATTAACAAGATACCAATTAATAAGAATATTGGCATTTTCTCCTTCTTTATCCATTTTATTTTTTTATTGTTTTTTGGTTCTTTATTTTGTTTTTTCTCCATTGTTTTTCCTCCGTTTCTGTCCTTATTTAGTACGCTTCCGTTTGAAGCAAAACTGTCTCATCTAGGATGTTTCTTTCTGGGCTGGTCAAGACCAGCCCCTACATTTTTAGCGAATTCTTCGAAGTGGGTCGGCGTACCCCTACATATGTTTTTAATTAATAATGAATGATGAATAATA
>CALXQB010000076.1 GCA_944390445.1 uncultured Clostridia bacterium
GTTAAAGATTCATAAGAAGTAGATGGTCCTGTTCTAATATTTAAAGTACTTGTTACATCTGCATAAACTTTTGTATTATCTTCTGTAAAATCACTTTCTAATATATTAGGATTTTGTACTGGAATTTCTGGCATATTGTTATATACTGGTATAATAAATGAAATAGTATCATCTAGCAGTCCTGTATTAGCATAACCATTATAAATTGCCCTAGATTCACTATAAGGTGCCAATACATTTGTCATATATTGATGCCAAAATAGTTCTCCTCCTGTATTACTTGTGACATGAAATTTTTGTAAGTATATGGTATCTTGTCCTAAATGAATATAACTTGAGCCAATAAAAATTCCTCCACCTGTAATTGCTTTTTCCTTGGTATTCCATGGAATTAAATATTTATCTCGTGTCTCTTGATTTGCGCCTTTCCCATCTTTTGCATATTGTAATCCATTTTTGATTGCTCCCATTGGTTCTGATGAACTTGTAGCACCAATATTATAAAAATTATATAATCCCTCAAACCCTGGAACCGTTCCGCTAATAGAACTATGTGTTAAAAAAGGGCCTACTTCCTGTTTAATACGAGATGCCAAATGAAAACTACTTACTTGAGAAGTTTGTCCGGCTTTTAAAATCAAATCTGAATATTTGCTAGACATAGTAATCGTACTTCCTGAACTATCTACATATTCTACAATTCTATTATAGAATTCTGTACCATATAATATTTTTTCAATTCCCGGAATATGGTTTGTTTTTTCATTATAAGATAGTCCTTCAAATTGAAAAACTCTAACTTCGTTTAAAAAATTTCTTGGGTCCATTGTATATTCTACTGCTCTTCTAGAAGCGTCCACCCAACCAGCATCTACTTCAACATTATATTCCCCCGGATTCGTATTTTTCCATCTGTCTGAATAAGATTTTGGTACTAAGTTTTTTCCAAATTGATTTTCTTGGTCAATCACGTAGTTCCAATCTAATCCTGTATATAAAGCAATGAAGTTCCAATTTGGATATTTTTTCTGTAGTGCTAATAAATATGGCTGGTAACTAGAAGGAAAAGCATCGATTCCTTCTTTTCTTTCTGCTGCATAATGGTAATTACTAATGTTAATCAAAAGAAAAAAAAGAAGTATCACTATTGTATATTTGATATATTTCATAAAATTACCTTTCTTTGCTCTTTTCAATTATATCTTCTATGTTGAAAATAAAATCTTAATATTTTGGGAACCGATAAAGCACAGATATACTCATTTTTGAAATAAAAGCTCGAACATTCTGCTGCTTACGGATTACTCCTTTGAGCCTTGAGAGTTTTATGGAAAAATATAAGTATATCTGTGCTTTATTCATATTCTTACTAAAATTTCATTTTTCTTTCAACTTTCTCTTGCTTGTATAATTAATCGATGATCTGTATAATTTACACAAGTAATTAATGTAACAATTCTTTTCCCATTCGTTTCTTGATCAATAGGGACCATGTTGTTTTCATCTACTTGATAAATGTCATAAATAGTATAAGCAATTTTTCCATTTTTATTATCTATCAGATAAAATTCATCTCCTATCTCTAATCTTTTTAGTCCTTTAAACATATTAGGTTTTAAATAATTATGTCCAGCTATACAGAAGTTTCCTATTTCATTTGGCTCTGGTCCCCAGAATTTCGAAACACATTTTTCTAATCCTTCTTCTGTAAAATCGGCTAAAACATAGGTCTCTACATCTATTTTAGGAATGATTAGTTTTGCCGCGACTGGGAAACCCATATATGATTCTGCAATTTTCTCTGTTACTATTTGATTTTCCACTTCTTCTATTTTTTCCACAGTAATGGTATTTACTTTTGTTTCTTGTACAAGTTTTATCTTTTTTTCTTGCCAAAAGCCATATGCCATATACAATAAAATACTAAATATACAAAAAAGCAGTAAGATTCGTACTTTCTTTTTGATATTTTCTTTTTCCTTTTTTCTCCTTAAAATACGCTCTCCCATAGACATCCTCACTAAAATTTATGTATAAGGCTCGTCATAACGAACCTTATTCATATTTATCAATACTACTCTGCACGTTTTTTTCTAAGCATGATATAAGCAATTGATAGAACAGCTACAACTGGTAGCATAGTCATATAAATGCTGTGTCCTGTTTTTGGAAGAGTGGTAGGTGTTTCCTCTGTTTCTGGTAAATTCGTTTCAGGTGGTGTAATAGGTTCATTTTCTTCTTTTGTTGGTGGTACTTCTTCCGGTGGTGTTACTGCAGCTGTTTCAAGTACTTGAATTTGGAAGCTCTGTTCTGCAATAACAGTATCTGAGTTATCTCTATCTACTAATTTTAAAGTAATAGTATATTGTCCTGCCCCACTAAATAAACCTCTTACATCTAATTCTTTTACTACATCTTTTCCCCCTATTGGGTCACCAGAAGCATCTCCCCATCCACTTTGAATAATATCATGCTCTAAACTTTGATTGTCTGTAGCAAGAAGTTTTGCAGTTTGTCCATCTGGGGTTGTAGCTTCTCCTAAAATTCTAGTGTGTGCATAATTTTTTCCCATAGCAGAAGATATCACCAATTTCATTTCTTTTTCTTCGTTTTGAATCACATTACCTGAATAATTTAATTCTATTTTGTAATCTTCATATACAGGTTCTATTGTAATATCTTTTACAATAGGAACTGCTATATCATCATAGCTAACAGATGCATCTGCATTTGATAATCCTTCCGCTGTTATACTAAAATTGGTTGGATTAGAAGTTACGATGTCTTGTTTTGCTCTAAATGTGACAGACATGGAAGTTCTTGGATTTGTACCTCCTGTATCATCATAGAATAAAACTCTTACTCTTGTTCCATTATCATTTGGTGTTCCTCCTTCAGCAGAAACATATTCTAATAATTGATTATCATATGCCACATCTACTGTATAAGATCCCAAATCCTGATTAAAATTCACAGTAACTGTGATTTCTTCATTCGGATGTACAGTCTCTTTGTTTGTTGTAACTTCTACAGATGGTAATGGCGCTGCATATACATTCATAGAAAAAGTAAATAAAAATAAAACAAGAAAAGCTACCATTATATTTACTATTTTTTTCATAAAGATTTTCCTCCTTTTTAAGTTTTATAGTAAATATTATGTCGAGTTTTCTTGTTTTTACATTAGAAGTTTTTTACAGTTTCTCCATGTTTTTTAAAAATTTTTCTTCGAATTCTTGTATCGTAAGTGGTTTTGAAAAATAGAATCCTTGCACCACATCGCATTCAACTTGTTTTAAAAAATCCATTTGTCCTTTTGTTTCAATTCCTTCTGCTACTGTTTTTATTTGTAATCTTTTACACATTTTCACAATTGTTTCAATAATGATTCTCGCTCTTTCATTCTTTTCTAAATCTTTAAAAAAAGTTTTATCCATTTTTAAAATATCAATTTCAATATCTTTTAAAATATTAAAAGAAGAATAACCAGTTCCAAAATCATCCATTGAAACAATAAATCCTAGTTTTTTTACAGATTCTGCTGCGTTTTTTGCAACCAGAATATCTTCTATTACTGTGTTCTCTGTCATTTCCAATTCAATTAAATCCGTCCTAGCCTCATATTTTGTGACAATTTCTTGTAATTCAACTATATGATTTTTATTTTTCAAATGATGCCTAGATTCATTAATGGAAATAGGAAGAAGTGGAAGTTTTTCTTCCTTCCACTTTTTCTGTAATTTGCATATTTCTTCTAATACAAACATATCTAATTTAGTAATAATTCCTGTTTTTTCATAAAATGGAATAAATTGGTCTGGCATAATTAATTTGTTTTGTATTTGTTTTCGAATTAATGCTTCTGCTCCCACTATTTTTTCTGTTTGTGTGTCAAATTTGGGTTGTAAATAAATCACAAATTCATTTTGACGAACAGAACGTAAAAAATCTTCTGCTCCTTTTATTCCATACTTTGTTTTAGCATCCATAATTTCTTTGTATAATCTTCTATTAAATTATCCATAATAGCAGAAGTTTTATATTCTTCCTCTGTGTCTGCTTGTTTCTTAATACAAATTGCCTTTTCTAAAAGAGTAGAATAATCAGCTATAATACTATTAAATACTGTACTACAATCTACTTTTTTATTCTCAGCTTCGGCAATTTTTGTAAATTGTAAATAGTCTTTTAATGTACCTAAAGGTTGCCCTCCTAATGCTAGAATGTGCTCTGCAATTTCATCTACTTGTTCATTAATTTCATCATAGTATTCTTCTAATTTGCCATGAATCACCAAAAAGAATTTTCCTTTAATATTCCAATGATAATTTTGTAATTTTCTGTAAAAAACATTTAAGTCGCATAATAAAGCATTTAAATCGTTTAATAATTTTTCCATACACTCTCTCCTTTTTTATTTACTATGTCTTTATTATTTACCGATTTCAATGCTTTATTCATCGTTATTTAAAATCATTATTCCATTATTTTTTCTTCTATCATTGTTCCATCTACATCTTTTAAAATAAGTTTATTTGGTTCTATGATTAAGTAACTGTGCGCTGTATCGTTTTTTGGCAAGGAAATAGAGCCAGGGTTTGCAATTATAATTCCTTTTTCTTCTTTTATAAATCCTGTATGCACATGGCCATAAATTAACATATCTATTTTTTCTTCTGGCAAATGATCTATGTTATAATGATGTCCATGTGTAAAATATATCATTTTTCCATTTATTTCTTCTTTTACATGATCTTGTAGTGGAAAATCAGAAATCATTTGATCCACTTCTGCATCACAATTTCCTCTAATCGCAATTAGAGAATCTTTAAATTCATTTAATATTTCTGCCACTTTCATAGGCTTATATTCTTCTGTCAATGGATTTCTTGGTCCATGATAATATAAGTCTCCTAGCAATACTAATTTGTCTGGATTTTCTCTTTCCCATATTAAGGGAATTTGGCTTGCATAATGCAAAGAGCCATGTATGTCTGAGATTACTAATAATTTCATTTTTTCATCCTCTCTTTTATATCCATTAATATACTTCTTTTGCATAGGCTATACCTATATTTTTCAACAAAACTCTCAAGGCTCATAGAAGTAATCCGTAAACAGC
>CALXQB010000077.1 GCA_944390445.1 uncultured Clostridia bacterium
CTGCTCCTGGTCCAATGTCAACTACTTGATCTGCGGCATACATGGTATCTTCATCATGTTCTACTACAACTAAAGTATTTCCTAAATCTCTTAATTTTTTTAATGTTGCTAACAATTTTTCATTATCTCTTTGATGTAAACCAATACTTGGTTCATCTAAAATATATAATACACCAGTAAGTCCTGAACCAATTTGTGTTGCTAAACGAATTCTCTGTGCTTCCCCTCCAGATAGAGTTCCTGCAGAACGCGATAATGTTAAATATTCTAGTCCTACATCCATTAAAAATTGCAATCTTTTATTTAGTTCTTTAAAAATTTGATCTGCGATCATTTCATCTTTTTTACTTAATTTTAAAGAATTGATATAGTCTTTTATTTTTGTAATTGGCATATCTGTTAGTTCAATTATATTTTTATCTCCTACTTTTACAGCTAAACTAGTTGGTTTTAATCTTGCGCCATGGCAACTTTCGCAATGGCTATAACTCATGTACATTTCATAGAATTCTTTCATCCCACTTGAGGTTGTTTCATTATATCTTCTTTGCAATGTTGGAATTACTCCTTCAAATGGTGAAGTAAATTTTCTTACTCCTGCAGCTGATGTATATTCAAAATCAATTTTCTCATTTCCAGTTCCATATAATATTTTTTCTAAAAATTCTCTTGGTAATTTTTTGATTGGCTTTTTTATATCTACTCCATAATGTTTTGCAATGCTTTCAAAATACATTTTTGCCATTGTTTCAGATTTTTTCATTGTGCTAGCACCAAAAGCTTTCACACCATCATATAGAGTCTTATTTTTATCTGAAATAATTAATTCTTCATCCATTTTCATTAAATAACCAATTCCCATACATTCTGGACAAGCTCCTAATGGATTATTAAATGAAAACATTCTAGGTGTTAATTCTTCAAAACTAATATTACAATCTGGACATGCATAATTTTGGCTAAAGAACTTTTCTTCTTTTCCAGGGATATCAATTAAAACAAGATTGTTTGCACTCTTCAATGCCGTTTCAATAGATTCTGCTAAACGGTTTCTAATGTCTGGTTTAATTACTAATCTGTCTACTACGATATCAATAAAATGTTTTTTCTTTCGATCAATATCGATATCGTCTGTTATTTCTACTGTATTCCCATCAATTCTTGCTCTAACAAAACCTTCCTTTTGAAAATCTTGTAATAGCTTTACATATTCTCCTTTTCTTCCTCTAACTACTGGTGCTAATACTTGTATTTTGGTTCCTTCTTCTAATTCCAAAACAGAATCTACAATTTGGTCTATAGTTTGTTTTTCTATTTTTTTACCACAATTTGGGCAATATGGTACACCGATTCTAGCATATAGCAAACGAATGTAATCATAAATTTCTGTTACAGTCCCCACGGTAGAACGTGGATTCCTAGATGTCGTTTTTTGATCAATAGAAATAGCTGGAGAAAGTCCCTCAATAGATTCCACTTCTGGTTTTTCCATTAATCCTAAAAATTGTCTTGCATAAGAAGATAGACTTTCTACATATCTTCTTTGTCCTTCTGCATATAATGTATCAAAGGCTAAAGAAGATTTTCCGAGAGCCAGATAATCCTGTAACTACTACTAATTTATCTCTTGGAATTTCTAAACTTATATTTTTTAAATTATGTTCTTTTGCACCCTTTATAGTAATGGTATCATTCATCTTGTTTATGCCCCCTAAAATTTTAGTTTAATCTTATGTATTGTATCACAAATTACCAGAAAAGTCATCTGTTTCCATCATTTTATTTGTTCTGGCAGCAAAGAAGTCTGTGGAACTTACCACAGACTTCTTTGTTGGTCGGTATGGATTACTATTTCTTGAGATCCCAAAGCTTGATTTTATAATCAAGCTCCTCGTAGTTCCTGATGGCACGCCTCTGTTTCTCAGTGGCACATGCCAACGACTCCGGAAAGCAGAACAGTTCTCTCTTCATCTCATCGACAAAGATGTACTCATTCTGCAAGCAGAAGAGCGCTAAGTCAACTTCTTCCGGAACCCAAACGGTCATAACTCCAAGAGGAGAAATGAAGGTTTTCTTTGTTTCGCTCATGATGTGAATCCACCCTTCTAATTTATTTCCTTGCATCGGCAAGGTTGTACTTTTATTATACCTCTTTATTTGCATTATGTCAATTTTTTTCTTAAAAGCTTCTTTCCTCTTGTTCTTTTTGTCTTCTCATTTGTTCCATAGCCTGTATGACTCCCTTTAGTCTCTGACCTTTTCCTACATAGTCTGCAACACTCTTCACTTTTTCATTTGCATTTTCTGGGCAAATTACTTTTCCATTTGGTAAATCTTTTACAAATTGCATTGCATCATAATCATTTACTCCATCTCCTATATAAAAGCAATTAATAATATTATACTTTTCCTTCAGTAATTCATACCATGGTTTCACAAATAAATATTTGCTTGCTCTTTCTCCTTTGCTTGATAAAGGGACAATTCTGGCATCTTTATAGCTTTCTCCATTTTCTACATAACATGCTGCGCTTTCTACTTCTTGTAAATTTTTATGATGCTGTTTATTGAATTTTTCTATATTGAAATTCATTCTATCTTTTACCTGTATCATATCTTGCATATTAACTGGTGATACCAAATTTAAAGATATTTTGCTGTTAGTCATTTCTTCTATTTTAGAAAGTTGGATTAAAAATTCTATAAAATCCTTTTCATCCAAATGAAATGTTCCATCCTCTACAAGTGTGCCTTCTAAATCCATAAAAAATATGGTTTTTCTTTTCATATCTCAACTTTCCTCCCCTTAAAGTAACTTTTCCAACTCTTTTATCTTATCTCTTAGTTCTGCTGCTTTTTCAAATTCCATATTTTCTGCATGTTTTAACATTTCTGTTGTTAATTTATTTATAATATCTTCTACACTTTCATCTTTTCCAATTTGATATTCTGTTTCTAAGTCTGTTACCATAGTAGCTTTTATTACATCTCTAATTGATTTTTGTATGGTTTTTGGCTTAATACCATGTTTTTCATTATATTCCATTTGTATACTTCTTCTTCTATTGGTTTCTGTAATTGCTTTTTCCATACTTTCTGTTAATTCATCTGCATACATAATTACTTTTCCATCTACATTTCTAGCGGCACGTCCTATGGTTTGAATTAATGATCTTTCAGATCGTAAGAATCCCTCTTTATCTGCGTCTAAAATAGCAACTAAAGATACCTCAGGCAAATCTAGTCCCTCTCTTAATAGGTTAATTCCTACTAAAACATCAAATTCTCCTAGTCTTAAGTCTCGTATAATTTCCATCCTTTCAAGTGCTTTTGTATCAGAATGCATGTATCTTACTTTGATATCGATTCCTTGCAAGTATTTTGTTAAATCTTCTGCCATTTTCTTGGTTAATGTTGTTACTAATACTCTTTCTTGTTTTTCTGTTCTTATTTTTATTTGTTCGATTAAGTTATCTATCTGGTTTTCTACTGGTCTTACTTCTATTTGTGGGTCTAATAATCCTGTAGGTCTAATAATTTGTTCTACTGTTTGCTCAGAATGCTGTTTTTCATATTCTGCGGGTGTAGCACTTACAAAAATACATTGATGAATTCTTTCTTCAAATTCAGGGAATTTTAATGGTCTATTGTCATAAGCAGATGGTAGTCTAAAGCCATAGTTTACCAAAGAGTCTTTTCTTGCTTTGTCCCCGTTATACATTGCTCTTACTTGAGGAATTGTTGCATGAGATTCATCAATTAATAGTAAAAAGTCTTTTGGAAAATAGTCAAATAAAGTAAAGGGAGGGCTTCCAGGTTTTCTTCCACTAATATGTCTTGAATAGTTTTCTATTCCCTGACAAAAGCCTGTTTCTTTTAACATTTCCATGTCAAAATTAGTTCTTTCTTCTATTCTTTGTGCTTCAATTAATTTGTTTTGCGATTTAAAATATTGTATTCTTTCTTCTAGTTCCTCTTCTATTGTTTCTATTGCTCTATCTCTTTTTACATCTGTTGTAACATAGTGAGAATTAGGAAATATCATAACATGTTCTCTTAGTCCAATGGTTTTTCCTGTTAAAGGATTAATTTCTGATATTTTTTCAATTTCATTTCCCCAAAATTCAACTCTAATGGCTTTTTCACTCATATCGGATGGATATATCTCTACAATATCTCCCTTTGCTCTAAAAGTTCCTCTTTTAAAATCAATTTCACTTCTCATATATTGCATTTTTACCAATTTTTTTAATATTTCATCTCTTTCTTTTTGCATACCTGGTCTTAAAGAAACAATTAAATTTTCATAATCAATAGGGTCACCTAGTCCATAAATACAAGAAACAGATGCAATGACAATCACATCTCTTGTTTCAAATAGAGCAGCAGTTGCAGAGTGACGCAATTTATCTATTTCATCATTAATAGAAGCATCTTTTTCAATATAGGTATCTGAACCTGGAATATATGCTTCTGGTTGATAATAATCATAATATGAAACAAAATACTCAACATTATTTTCTGGAAAGAATTCCTTGAATTCTGAATAGAGTTGTCCAGCTAAGGTTTTGTTATGTGCTAAAACCAATGTTGGTCTTTGTACTTGCTCAATAATATTGGCCATGGTAAAAGTTTTACCAGAGCCAGTAACACCAAGTAAAGTTTGAAATTTTTTTCCTTCTATTATTCCCTTACTTAATTTTTCAATTGCCTGCGGTTGATCACCAGTAGGCTTATAATCTGATACTAATTTGAACATATGAATTCTCCTATCGAAGTTTAGTATTTTGGACTTTTAATTTATAAATTATAACATAACACCCTATAAAAAACAAGATAGCCAAATAGCTACCTTGTTTTTATTTATAGGAAATTGCATTTCCTATAAAGTAAAAAAATATAGAGGCACAGAAAAATTGCTTTGCAATTTTTCGCGTCGACAAATCTTATACGCTTCTTGCTAGACCTTAAATTAATGTAAC
>CALXQB010000078.1 GCA_944390445.1 uncultured Clostridia bacterium
TCTACTTCTTTTATTTCTTCTGTTATTTTAAAATTGATATTTGGTATTTTTAGTTCTTCTCCACTAATTAGCATTCTACTTCCTTCATAAACATCTTCTTGTTTTTTAATATTTTCATATATTTGCCCAAAAGTAGTTCCATCTCCGCCTTTATTAATAATTACTTCATCATTTCCTTTGGTAATAAGTTTGACTGCAAAATTATTATTAGATTGATAATATAAAACCTCTACTTGTCTTCCTACAGCATCATCTGTTGTTTCATTAATACCAAAATAACTTACATCTTCATAATTTCCAAATTTCCCTTTTTCTAAATCTGTAAATTCATTTTCAAACTCAAATTCTTTTTTTAACATCGTATACAAAAAATAATCTTGTTCATTTTCTTCTGACCACTCAAAATCATCTAATATGTCACTTGTTTCACCAAATTTTTCTTCTAATGCCTTTTCTATTTCCTCTTTTAATGCAAAAGTAGGATGACCATAAACTTTATAATAAGAATCTTCAGACAGTTGACTAACATCAAAAGTTTCTTTATTTAAATTATCAACTGTTTTAGGTTGTGGCGAAAAAATAATATCTTGTTTTGCTAGTTCATTTTTTAAATCATTCCATATTAATTGAAAAGTGCCACACCATGTAGCATTTTCACCAATTTCATCCTCCAAAGTTAAAGCCATATCAATATTTTCTATATATTGTGTTTTTACTGCTGGTGCATATTTTTTTCCCCATGTACTAAATAAAACTGGTTCATTCGCCTTCATTCTTGCATGGTCAATAAAATATAAGCTAACAAAAACAATGATTATAATTGCAATTACAATTCCTAATGCTCTCCAAAAAGTTTTCATATGTATTCTCCCTTCTTTTTCTAATATGTTCCCATAACAGTTTAGGGACAGTCCCATACCATCATTTGAGTGGTAAATGAACTGTCCCTAAATTAATTTTATGCTCTTGGGTTTTTAATTGCTGCTTGTGCTGCTGCTAATCTTGCGATTGGAACTCTAAATGGTGAGCATGAAACATAGGTTAATCCTACATTATGGCAGAATTCAATTGTAGATGGATCTCCTCCATGTTCTCCACAAATTCCTAATTTAATGTCTGGTCTTGTTTGTTTTCCAAGTTTTACAGCCATTTCTACTAGTTTTCCAACACCTTTTTGGTCTAATCTAGCAAATGGGTCTGATTCGTAGATTTTCTTATCATAGTAATCTCCTAAGAATTTTCCTGCATCATCACGGCTAAATCCGAATGTCATTTGTGTTAAGTCATTTGTTCCAAATGAGAAGAATTCAGCTTCTTTTGCAATTTCATCTGCTGTTAATGCAGCTCTAGGGATTTCAATCATGGTTCCTACATGATATTGTAAATCTACTCCAGCATTTTTAATAATTTCGTCTGCTGTTTTTGTAACAATATCTTTTACATATTTTAATTCTTTTATTTCTCCAACAAGTGGGATCATGATTTCTGGAACAATATTCATTCCTTCTTTATTTACATTAATTGCTGCTTCAATAACTGCTCTTGTTTGCATTTCTGCAATCTCAGGATAAGTTACTGCTAAACGGCATCCTCTATGTCCCATCATTGGGTTGAATTCATGTAATCCTTCTACTACATTTTTTAATTCTTCAAAAGACAATCCCATTTCTTTTGCTAATGCTTTTATATCTTCATCTTCATGTGGTACGAACTCATGTAGTGGTGGATCTAAGAATCTGATGGTTACTGGGTAACCTTTCATTTCTCTATATAATCCTTCGAAGTCTCCTCTTTGCATTGGAAGAATTTTTGCTAAAGCTTTTGCTCTTTGTTCTGGTGTTTTAGAAACAATCATTTCTCTGATAGCTGCAATTCTATCTGGTGCAAAGAACATGTGCTCTGTTCTACATAATCCAATACCTTCTGCTCCAAAATCATAAGCATGTTTTGCATCTAATGGTGTATCTGCATTTGTTCTTACTTTTAATTGTCTATATTCATCTGCCCATCCCATTAATTTTGCAAAGTTTCCTGTTACAGAAGCATCAACGGTTTGAATTCTTTCTCCATATACATTTCCTGTTGAACCATCTAGAGAAATAAATTCTCCTTCTGTTACTTTTCTTCCATCTGGGAATGTGAAATATTTTTCTTCTTCATTTACAGTAATGTCTCCGCATCCTGCTACACAGCATGTTCCCATACCACGAGCAACAACGGCAGCATGAGATGTCATTCCACCTCTTACTGTTAAAATACCATTACAGGTAACCATTCCTTCGATATCTTCTGGTGATGTTTCAAGTCTTACTAATACTAAATCTTTTTCTCCTGCTTTGTGTAATTCTACAGCTCTTTCTGCTGAAAATACTACTTTACCTGTTGCAGCACCTGGAGAAGCTGCTAAACCTTTTGCAACTACTTTTGCTGCTTTTAATGCTGTTTGATCGAAATTTGGATGTAATAATTGATCTAATTGTTTTGGTTCTACTCTTAAAACTGCTTCTTTTTCTGTAATCATTCCTTCATTTACTAAATCTACTGCAATTTGTAAAGCAGCATTTGCTGTTCTTTTTCCATTTCTTGTTTGTAAAATATATAATTTTCCATTTTCAATTGTGAACTCTAAGTCTTGCATATCTTTAAAATATTTTTCAAGTTTATTTGAATATGTTACAAAGTCTTCATATGCTTTTGGATTTGTTTGTTGCAATGTATCAATTGGTTGTGGTGTTCTAATTCCCGCAACAACGTCTTCTCCTTGTGCATTCATTAAATATTCACCAAATAATTTGTTTTCTCCTGTTGCTGGGTTTCTTGTGAAAGCAACACCTGTTCCACAATCATCTCCCATGTTTCCGAAAACCATTTGTTGTACGTTAACAGCTGTTCCCCAATCTCCTGGGATATCATTTAATCTTCTATAAGTAATTGCTCTTGGATTATTCCAACTTCTAAATACAGCTTTTACAGCTTCCATTAATTGTACTTTAGAATCTTGTGGGAAATCTTCTCCTTTTTCTTTTTTATAAACAGCTTTGAATTTTTCTACTAATTCTTTTAAATCTGCTGCTGTTAATTCTGTATCTAATTTTACTCCTCTTGCTTCTTTCATTTCATCTATAATTTTTTCAAAGAATGGCTTTGGTATTTCCATAACAACATCTGAAAACATTTGAATAAATCTTCTATAGCTGTCATAAGCAAATCTTTCATTTTTTTGTGCCATTTTTACTAATACTTTATCATTTAATCCTAAGTTTAATATAGTATCCATCATACCTGGCATTGAAGCTCTTGCTCCAGAACGAACAGATACTAATAATGGGTTTTCTTCATCTCCTAATTTTTTTCCTGTAATTCCTTCTAATTTTGTTAGATGCTCGAAGATTTGATCTTCAATTTCTTTTGAAATTTTTTCTCCATCTTCATAGTATCTTGTGCAAGCTTCTGTTGAAACTGTGAAACCTTGCGGAATTGGCAAACCAAGATTAGTCATTTCTGCTAAGTTAGCACCTTTACCACCTAATAGTTCACGCATCTTGCTGTTTCCCTCACTAAAAAGGTACACGTATTTGTGACTCATAAAAAAACCTCCTATATATTTAGAATAAAGGCATCAAGAAATGTTCCAAGTAAGTACCATCTTGTCCTACTTGGAAGCATCCATTGTAACGGACACCTTATTCTGTCTATTTTGTACGGTGTTATTATATACCACTTTTTTTAGAATTGCAAATATTCTGGTAAATTTTTTCAAAAAATTAAAAATTTACTTGGTTAATTTTTTGTTATTATTTTTATACTATATTATATGGTGATAATATGAAGAAAGATAAAGATAAGGATAATATTTATATGGAAAAGCATTAAGAAATTTGAGAGATAAAAACCATCTTACACAAGATGAAGTTGCTCAATTGACAGGATTTGATACCAAGTATATTAGTCAAATGGAAACAGGCGTCTATATGGGAACAATAAAAACTATGTTAAAGTTTTGTGAAGCTTTTCATGTAACACCAAATGATATTTTAGCTGATTTAATTAGTACTTCCAATGTGAATCAAGAAATGGAAGATTTTTATAAAGATTTTTTAAAGTTGAGTAAAAGAGATAAGGAAAATGTGTATGCTCTAATTAAGTCTATGCTTTCTAATTAAATTCGTAATATAAACAGTTTTTGTAAATATTGAATATTTATAAATATTGTGTTACAATATTATATATAATTCAGTTATTAGTTATCTTTATATAGGGAGGTTTAATTATGGACAATGCCAAAGGTTTTATAGGTAAAAAAGTTAATGTAGTAATAGATAGGCAGTTAGGTTCTAAACATCCAAATTGGGGCTTTGTATATCTTACTAACTATGGTTATATTCCTAACACTGTAAGTGGCGATGGAGAAGAATTAGATGCTTATATATTAGGTACTTTTGAACCAGTAGAAAGTTTTGAAGGTATCTGCATAGCTGTCCTTCATAGATTAGATGAAGAAGATGACAAGTTAATTGTTGTCCCTGAAGGGAAAAATTATACTGATGAGCAGATTGATTGTCTAACAGAATTTCAAGAAAGATTTTTTAAACATATTATTATAAGATAACTTTTATTTAAAATCCTCACATATTTTATTAAATATAGTGAGGTATTTTTATTTTTTGTTTTAAGTTGTCATAATGACTTACATTTATTGACAAAATAGCGTAAATCTAGTATAATTGTATTATAAATTATTTATAAAAGGATGGTATTTAATGAAAAAATTTGATGTAATAAAACGTGGCAACGATCAAATTCTTGTTATATCTGGTGCAAGTGGTGTAGGAAAAACTACTACTTGTGCTTTACTTGGTATGATGTACCCTGCAAATTATGTACATATTCCTTTTGACCGAAGTAGAGCATCAAGACCAGGAGAATTTGGTTCAAGACATGTTGATTTAGATACAATGCAAGAAATGTATAATTC
>CALXQB010000079.1 GCA_944390445.1 uncultured Clostridia bacterium
GATATACATATTCTGTTGCAAACATATTTTTAGTAATTTTATCTTCATAAATTCCTCTTTTTGTCTCTTCAACAGCCATTTTAGCTAATTTCATATGGTTTTCTAGTCCAGCCATTGCCATTGCTTTTATAATGCGATTAACTTGTTCCTGATCTAACGATAGATATTCTTGAGAAGCAATTTTAGCTCTTTCTACCAAACTATCTACCATCTGCTTTATTTTTTGCTTTTCTTCTTCACTTACTTCTTTTGCCATTTTCATCATCCTTTCTTTTTCATATTATTTTCTAATTTTTGGCATCTTATTCATAATGTAAAGCCTTCTATGCGGTAAGTTTTTAAAGAATTCTTTTTAAAAATAAATCCGGCATTTATTATACCATATAAAAAAAGAAAAAAGTATTTTTTGTTAAAAAAAATTCTATTTTTCTTTTTGTATCATATTCATATATAAAGGAGTTGATTTTTAATGGAAAAAAATACAGAATTTTCCCCTTATGATTTAGATTCTAATTTTGCTGACATGTATAAGGACCCTATGATGAATCCCATGTTTCAATACGAACAGGCCTATATGTATTACCGTTATTTAACACAGCAAATGGATTACAAAATCAAGTGTAAAGAATATGAAAAAATGTGTAAAAATGAAGGAAGAACAGAAAGAAGAATTGAATAATTTCTTATTCTATGCTTCCTAGTATCATTTTCGGTCTCATCGTCTTTTTCTCTGAAATGCGGAATGCGTTTTTTACATTTTCAATCGCACCCTGCGCTTTTTCCTCATCATTTACATGTATGAATGCCAAGCTCTCTCCTATTTTTACCATATCTCCTATTTTTTTATTTAGTACAATTCCTACTTCATAATCTATTTTATCTTCTTTTCTCATCCTTCCTGCTCCTAAGTATACAGATACACTTCCTATTTTTTCCGCATCGATTTCTTGCACAGAACCTTCCTCATCTGCTAGAACTGGTAAAATATATTTTGCCTTTGAAAACTTAGTAGTGTCTTCTATATAACTCGTATCTCCTCCTTGGTTTAGCACCAATTCAAATAATTTAGCAAAAGCTTTTCCATTTTGAATTACTTCTTTTATTCTCTCTTTATTTTCGCTTAAGTTTTCGCCTTTTCCTGCTAATTTTATCATATAAGAACCTAATTCTAAAACAACCTCCTCTAAATCTGGTATAGATTTTCCTTTTAGAAATTCTATTGCTTCTATAATTTCCAGTGAATTTCCTATTGCCATTCCCAATGGTTCATCCATATTCGTTAATACACAAACCGTTTCTCTTTCTACCTGTTTTCCAATTCTAACCATCATTTTAGATAGTGCTACCGCTTCTTCCTTTGTTTTCATAAAAGCACCTTTTCCACAAGTTGCATCAATCACAATTTTATGACTACCTGATGCTATTTTTTTGCTCATAATACTGGATGCAATTAAGGGAATATTCGCTGTACAATTAATCGCATCTCTTAAAGCATATATTTTTTTGTCTGCTGGTGCTAAATCTAGCGTTTGTCCTGTTAAGCAAATTCCAATCGTTTGTGTATTTTCTATAATTTTCTTTACACTTAGATCGGTTTTATATCCTGGAATAGCTTCTAATTTGTCAATTGTCCCTCCTGTAATTCCTAATCCTCTTCCCGACATTTTGGCAACAGGGATACCAAGGGAAGCAATAATAGGAAGCAAAACAATTGTTACTTTATCTCCTACTCCTCCTGTACTATGTTTGTCTACCATAATAGCTCCTATTTCTGATAAGTCTATTTTTTCTCCAGAGTCTGCCATTGCTAATGTTAAGTCAGTAATTTCTCTTTCTTTCATACCATTAATATAAATTGCCATAATAAGAGCTGCTGCCTGATAATCTGGAATATTTCCTTTGGTATATTCTGTTATGAAATAATTAATTTCTTGTTTATTTAGCTCTTGTTTATCTCTTTTCTTTCCAATAATTGTTAAAATATCCATTTTGAACCCCTTTTAAACAAAATTTTTTATAAAGCTTCGTCTATGTAATGGACATGGTCCAAATTCTTTTAATGCCTGAATGTGGCTGGCTGTTCCATATCCTTTATGTTTTTTGAATCCATATTGTGGATAAATTTCGTCCCATTCTTGCATAATATGGTCTCTTGTTACCTTTGCAATAATAGAAGCTGCTGCAATACTATAGCATTTAGCATCTCCTTGTATGATAGACGTGTAGGGAATTTGATGTGTATCAATATGTTCTAACGCATCTACTAAAATCCTATCTGGTTTTATTTTCATTTCGTCCACAGCTATAGTAAGTGCTTTTTTAGTAGCATTTAGAATGTTGAGTTCATCTATTTCTTCTTGATTTACAATTCCTACTTGCCAGCTGATGGCTTCCTGTGTAATCAGTTGGTATAAAGTTTCCCTCTTTTTTTCTGACACTTTTTTTGAGTCATTAACTCCTTCAATCCATGAATTTTCTGGCATAATACAACATGCTACAACTACAGGTCCTGCTAATGGTCCTCTCCCTGCTTCATCAATACCAGCAATTTTTTTAATTCCCTCTTGATGAAGTTTTTCCTCATATTCTTTCAATTTTGTTAGTCTTTCTATCTCTTTTTCTTTCATTTTTATTATCATTCCTTTTAAATTTTACTTTCAGGAAAGTTCTTTTAATTCAGATAATTTATAATAAGTATTGCCATCTGTATAAGTAAATCCTTTTGGGAAAACAACTTCTACTTCTCCTTCATAATTAACGTAAAAATAGTCCCCTTCCTCAATTTCAATTCCTTCTAATCCTTCACCCTCAAGTACACTGCTGTCCCATTTATAATATTTTTCTACTTCTGTAGATACAACACCAGCATGTTCTAATTCATTTGCTTCATTAGAACCAGCTACTACTTTTTGCCCAGTTAAGGCATTAGGTAATTCTTCAGCTGTCACTTCAAAGCTCAATTTTTCATAAATTGTTTTTGCCTTTGCTTGAATTAATAATAAATTTGTTTTCACAGTTTCCAAATTCACGGATTTTATCATCCCTGTTCCAGAGTAAATAACCGTTCCTGCTAATATAATTAATATAACAATGGTAATAATTAAGGCGATAAGCGTAATTCCTTTTTTCATTTTTATTATCATTCCTTTCTCATTTTTCTTATTATATACATAAATTTATTTTTTTTCAATATTATGAAATGTAACTTTTTTTGCTTTTTCTTCCGTGTTATTAGCAATAGGGACAGTCATTAAAATTCATATATTCTGAACTTTAATGACTGTCCCTATCGTTCATCATTTTTTCATTTCAATTGCTACTTTATTCTGTTCCTTCTTCAACTAGTTTTATATATAATACAGGACGAAATGTTCCATATTGGTTCGTCGAAGAATCCATTACTAATTCAGCTTCATTTACGTAATCTATAGGTGTATTAATATAGGTTCTCGTAAAAAAGAAAAATTTATTCTCTTCTTCAATATAAATGGCTAGATACTGTGGAAAAACCGTTCCATAATCCTCGCTGTGGTGTTCATATACTCCATGAAATTCAGGGTTTAAATTTTTTAATTCTCCTGGAATACTGCCTGCACCAAATTTATCAAAAAGGTTTACACAATTAATTGGATACCATGTTGATACTGCTCCTGTTGTATTTGTCTCATCTTCTGGATACATGCTTTGGGATAATCTTATTATTTTCTCTGCTGATACATGTATATATGGGTATTTCCCTGCTTGTGAATATACGGTTTCATCTGCTTGTTCTAGTGATGTTATCTCTACATCTGCTCCTGCTTGGTATCTTGCTACATAAGTCCCTCCATATTCTTTTATACTTGCTATTAAATTTGCTTCATCTGATATTTCCGTGCGGAAATTTTCTGCTGTTATTGATTCGACTTCCTCTTCGCTCATCGGATACCATATGAATTCGTTTCCATCTTCTTTGTTAATGATTACTAGTCCTGTTTCTTTTGTTCCTTCTTTATAGACAAACCCCTTTGGTATTGGCACTTCGTCTATATAATATTCTATCATTTCATGTTCTGTATTGTTTTGAAATTCCAATATCTTTGCTTCTGCTTTTAGCATTGCTTCTTTTTCTGCTATTTCTGCTTCATTCCATTCTTTTTCTGCTTGTTGGGTTTTACTAATAATTCCATTTTGGTCTAATACGATGTTTAAGGTAACTCCTGCTAAGATAATTAGCACAATTATGGTTACCACTAATGCCACTAGGGTGATTCCTTTTTCTTTTCTTCTTTTTTGTTTTTTCTCCATTTTTCTTTTCCTCCGTTTTTTATTTTTCCTCTATTCTTGGCTCCCTTATTTAAGGGAGCTGTCGCATTTATGCGACAGAGGGTTCTTTTCAATACACTTACATTTCAAATATTACACTTTTTCCTATACAATAAAAAGACTACCCATCTCGAGCATGATAATTATACTCGAAATGGATAGTTCCTATTTATTTCTTTTTTTATTAAATTATATCGTGTGTGTGTGTGTGTGTGTGTGTGTTACTCTCCCAACGTTTTCCGCTTTCGTTCATTTCCTTCATTTCTCCTTTGGTCTCTCATCTTTGTTAATATAATACTTTAACATTTTCTCTGTGTCAAGACCTTTTTTCTAAACCGTTGCTTTATTTTCTCTCTTTGATGTGCTTCCATTTTGGAACCACATTTTATCCATTTCCTCCTTAGTAAAC
>CALXQB010000080.1 GCA_944390445.1 uncultured Clostridia bacterium
GCAAATATATGGTATTGTTTAGTTCTTGTAATATAGCTAAAATAGTCTTTTTCTGATATGGCATAGAAATCCTCCTTTTTCTTATCATATTTTAAGTATATCATATAAATTTTCTCATTCAACTTAATTTTTAAATTTCGACAAAATCTTTTATTTGCTCCCACTTGGCTTCTCCTATTCCTTCTATCTCTTTTAGCTCTTCTATATCTGTAAATTCTCCATTTTCTTTTCTGTATTCTATAATCCTGAGTGCAATGGTAGGTCCTATACCTGGTAAAGTTTCTAATTCTGTTTGTTTTGCTGTATTAATATTGACTTTCCCAGTTTCATTTTCTTCACTCAAAATTCCCTCTTGATTTTCTTGTATAATTTCTTTTTCTTCTATATCATGAATACTGGGAATGTAAATTTTCTGTCCATCTTCTACTTTATAAGCTAAATTCACATTTGTTAAGTCCGCTTCTTCTGTCAGACCTCCCGCCAATTGAATGGCGTCGTCTATTCTTTCTCCTTCTTTTAATTCTATAATTCCAGGATTTTTAACACACCCTGTCATATGGATTGCAATTTTTTCTTCTATCACTTCTTCCTCTTCTATACTTTCTATATTTTCAATGATGATTTCATCATTTCCTATTTTCTGAGTCATATAATAAATGATAATGGATATGATAATAATACCAATTAGTCCAATGATTATTTTTTGTTCTTTACTAAAATTTATCATAAAATCCCTCCAAAAATATTGAATTTTGTCGTAATTTAATGTATATTAAATTTAATTTTAATCATAAGGAGTTGCAAATGAAAAAGACATTATTGTTTTTTATTATTTTTTTCTTAATTTTAATTCCTACTTTTGTACAGGCAGATGAAGCAGAATTAAATTTATATGCTCCTTCATCCATTTTAATTGATAGCAAAACAGGAAAAGTATTATATGAAAATAATGCGAATGAGAAAATGTACCCAGCAAGTACAACAAAGATTTTAACTGCTATTATTGTATTAGAAAATTGTGAAAATTTACAAGATACGGCTGTTGCAAGTTACCAAGCTGTTATGGATGTTCCATCCCGGTTATGCAACTATGCCAATTGAAGTAGGAGAAGAATTTACCATTGAACAATTATTAAATTTAATGTTAATTCCATCTGGTAATACTCCCGCCAATATCTTAGCAGAATATATTGCGGGTTCTGTAGATAGTTTTACAGCTATGATGAACACAAAAGCCTATGAATTAGGTTGTACTAATTCTCATTTCACAAATCCTTATGGATTACATGATGAAGATCATTATACAACTGCTTCAGACCTTGCTATTATTGCAAGAACCGCTATGCAGAATGAAATTTTCAGGTCTATTGTTTCCAAGACCAGTTATTCATTGCCAGCCACTAACAAATATGATAAAGATGACCGAGTTTATACAACAACAAATGAATTAATTGTACCAAATAATACTAACCGAGCAGATAATTATTACTATAAAAATGCCATTGGTATTAAAACAGGTTTTACTAGTTATGCAAAAGATTGTTTAGTCGGTGCTGCTGCTAGAGATGGTTTAGAATTTATTTGTGTAGTTCTTGGTGGAGAAGAAACTTCAAGTGGTTTAAGTGAACGATTTTTAGATGCAAAAACATTATTAGATTACGGTTTTAATCATTATAATATTAGGAAATTAAAGGCAAAAAATGATATTGTAAAAGATATTGAAGTGAAAAATGCAACAAGAAATACAAAAAATTTAACACTAGTTGTAGAAGATGAAATTAATGTATTAATTAATAAAGACGATAATGAAAAAATTATTTTACCAGAAATAAAATTAAAGGAAGATTTAAAAGCTCCTATTCAAGAAGGAGAAGTTGTTGGTACAATTGAATATGTCGTTGAAGGAATTTCTTATGAAACGAATTTGTTAGCAAGTTCAGAAGTTAAAAAGTCATCCTTTTTCCTTACGATTTTACAAATTTTGTTAATCATATTTATTTTAATTGTTATTTCTAAATTTGTAAAGAGGAAAAAAAGAAAAAATAGAAGAAAATAATTTATAAATGTTATATATTTAAAAGAGACTGTTTAGAATAAAACAGTCTCTTTCTTTTTCGTTTATTTTATTAATAATCTCTTCCAATGATAATTGTAAAATCTACATTAGAATTGTTTTCTCCTACTGTCATGTTTCCTAATCCCAAAGTCTCTTTTAAACCATTTGCCCTTTCTTCACTAATATTCGTACGATTTATAATGGTTGTTCTACCAGTAGATGTTACTTCTCCAGTTTTAGTAACATTATATCCACTATTATTTAATAGTTCTGTTACTTCTGAAAGCTTATCTGAATCTCCGCTTCCATTTAATACTTCTATTTTCAATTGTGTAGCACTTTCTCCTTCTGTTCCTTCTTCAGTTTCAGAAATTCCTAAAAACATTTCTTGTACAAGAGCTTCTGTTTCCTCTTCATCTACAACATAGAATGAAAGTCCATTATAAAACTTTGGTTCTCCCGGCAAAGTCTCTGTTCGAATACTCTCTATATCCACAGATACTGCATATGGAATGTAATCTTTTATTACATTTACATCCATGTTTGTTTCTACATTTTCATTGGCGATTTCTAAGAACTCGCCTAACTTTAGTACATTATTTGCTTGCAAAGTTTGTTTTAATGTTGCTGTAATAAATTCTCTTTGTGTTCTCATTCTACCAATGTCTTCCATA
Organism: uncultured Clostridia bacterium; assembly: GCA_944390445.1. Lineage (GTDB taxonomy): Bacteria > Bacillota > Clostridia > TANB77 > CAG-508 > CALXRW01. Next base: position 2,731 of record CALXQB010000080.1, read on the forward strand.
CCATACTCTTCTGGATATGTAGAGCCATCATTATTATGTCTGAATCTTACGACTCCTTCTGCCTGTTCTCCATTTAACTTTTGGTAACCAGCTTGTAGATGAATATGCAATTTCTGACCAGCGTCATCATAATCCATATCAATTGGTACATCAAAGTATACACCACCAATGGTATCCACTAATTCTCTTAAAGCTTTTGTGTCAATGTTTACATAGTTCGTGACTTCTAATCCTGTTAATTCATTTACAGCTTCTAGTAATTCTTCTGGTGAAGACTGATATAATGCATTAATTTTATCATATGTGTTTGCTCTAGAAGGACTAGAACCAATAAATGTATCTCTTGGAATGGATAACATAGATGCCTCTCCCGTTTGCGGATTATAAGAACATAGTATAATTGTATCTGTTAAGTTTTGACTTTGTCCTGTTGCTAAAAAAGTAAGAACTGGTAAATTCTTCTTTGTTTCTTCATCATGACCTAAAGTAGTGGCAATAATTCCTTGCATGCCTCCTCCATTTCTCGTTACTTTATAAGCAAAAACGCCTCCTGCGATTCCAATAATCAATAATAGAACTAAAATAATTTTTAAACCTGTTCTTTTCTTTTTTCCTTTGTTTTTTTTCTCTTTTTTCACAATGATTCACTCCTTGTTTTATTTCGACATAAAATAGTATATCAAAAAGGGAAAAAAATAGCAACATTTTCAATGGGATTTTTTATTCATATAAATTGCAATAATAAATTTCCGGTTTATGATACACATAATTTTTCCATTATTTAGTTGGTGCTTTTCTTATTAAATATCGTTTTATAATCACTATTTATCTTTTCATCCACTTTACTTCTACTTCCATTTTTGTATTTATTTTTCCTTGCAATATTACTTCATCTTTCTTTTTTATATTTTGCACCATCCAATCTGCCATTTCATCATATCCTTTTATTACAATTACACTTTCATTTTCTAATTTCAATTTTGTTTTGGCTACACTTATCTTGTTCATATTGTATAAAAAACTAAAATTAATTTCTTCTATTATTTTTCCTTTTATAAAACATAAATTCATTTTTCTTATCCTTTTCGCAAAAGCAAATATGTTCGATACTCTACTTACATTTGCTTTTGCTGATCCTTTTTTACGTAATTTCCTTACGAGGGAAACCGTTTCTTTACTATCTAATACATTACGGAACCTATTCCTTAAAATAGGCTATCTGAATAGATATTAGAGTGTGGAGCGGGCTGAATAGTTGTTGTTGCTATTAGTCGGATTGTTGTTGTTACGATTACTTGCTGGGTTGAAATTGCCATTGTTCGCATTGTTGTAATTACTGCCTCGATTCGCTCGATTGTTGGTCGAATTCGCTTTTTAACGGTTCCCCATAATTTTTTAGTCTATTCCAAATACTTTTTGTGTAAAATGATATACATTTGCCATTTTTATATATCCTATATGTCCACATAAATATCTTTTGGCTTGTTTACTTGTCATTCTTCCCTCTTTAATTTCTTTTGTTAAATATTTTATTTTTTTCTTTAGTTTTCGTTTCCCTCTATCTCGTATTTTTAATCGATATTCTTTTATTTTATATCCACAAAAATTTACACCTTGCTTGTTTTTAAAAATTTGTGTTTTTTGGTTTAACGTTAATTTAAGTTCTTCTTCCAGAAATTTTCTTATATTTTCTAATGTTTCTTTTGCCTCTTGCTTTGTTTTTGTAAATATTACACAGTGAGTAGGCAAGAGGAACCTCCCCTCAAGCCTCTCTCAGAACTGTACGTGATAGTCTCCCATCATACAGCTCC
>CALXQB010000081.1 GCA_944390445.1 uncultured Clostridia bacterium
TCAAGCATTTGGCAAGTACATCCTTTTGGAGAAGGCAACACAAGAACAACAGCAGTATTTATTGAAAAGTATCTTAATAATATGGGATTTAATGTTAATAATGATATGTTTAAAAACAAAAGTTTATATTTTAGAAATGCTTTAGTTAGAAGTAATTATGGAAATATTCCAAGAGGAATTTATCCTACATTTGATTATTTGATAATGTTTTTTGAGAATTTATTACAAGGTAAAAGCCATAAATTAAAAAATAGAGATTTATATATTAAAGAATTGTTTGAAAATAATATAAATTGAATTTTATTTTACTGACATAATTCCTACTATGATTATGTCAGTAAAATAAAATGTTCTTTGTTAAATTTTCCACATGTTTCAGCTAAAACTTCAAATTTCTTTTATAGTTCTATAATTCTAAAGCGTCACAAGCTTTTTTAGTTCTTCTCGTATTTTAATATGTTGTGGACATACTTCTTCACATCTACCACATTTAATACATTCTTTTGCACTTTTTAGGCCATGTCCTCCTACCAGCCATCCCTCTTGGTGTTTTGCAGCAGCTTTATCGCCATATAATGTTAGCATATTCATTGCTGTAAATGTCCCTGAAATTCCAATATGCATTGGGCATACCTTTGCACAGTAATTACAAGTAGTACATGGAATAAGAGGAATACTTTTTAATATTTCTTGTGCTTTTTCTATTGTTGCTTTTTCTTCTTTTGATAATGTTGTAAAGTTTTTCATATAAGATATATTGTCTTCCATTTGTTCTAAATTACTCATTCCAGATAAAACAGTAATGACCCCTTCTAAACTTGCAGCAAATTTAATGGCCCATGATGCATAAGATACATCAGGATTTGCTCTTTTAAATACTTCTTTTACTTTTTCAGGAGGGTTTGCAAGCATTCCACCTTTAACCGGTTCCATAATAATAACTGGTTTTCCATGTTTTCTTGCGACTTCATAGCATTTTCTTGATTGAATCGCTGGATTTTCCCAATCAGCATAATTAAGTGGTAATCTCATTAAACCAAATCCTAATTTTTTTATTTCTTCTCCTAAATATTCCATTTTTATCCTTCCATTTTTATATTTTAAGTCAAATTTCTATCATTGCAACCTACACCAGTAAAGCCAAAGTAATTCTTTATGGCATTTATTTGTTCTGTTTCTCCAAACTTTTCAATGAAAAAGTTATAATAAGCTTCATTATATGGAAACATTAATATGACCTGTAATAGTACATCCAAAACTTTATCCTGTGGAAAGTTTGGATTTGAAATATTAGCAAAAATATTATTAGCTTTTGTTGCATCCTCATTTGTTGCCCACCAGATATTTTTACCATTCTGATTTAAATTCCACACAAGTGATAAAAAAACATTCCAATAATCTGCAAATACCCTGTCAAATAAAATTGATGTATTTAAAAGCTTGTATATCTCTACTCTTTGCTCTGGTTTTACATTTGCTTTTTTCAATGAATTTTCTTCTATTCCATCTCTAATTAAATTATATGCTGTGGCTGTAGCTATTCCTTTCAGTGCTCCTGCAATTCCAAATCCTCCCCCCATTAAAGTTGGTACATATCCCCACATCTTTTCTTTTTTCCTTTGATTTTCTTCTATTTTTGCATTAAAATTATCTACCATTACTTTATAATCGTCCATTGCCAAGTGAAAATCATTAATGTGTGTTTCCAAGAATGAATCATAGGTAATAGTCCATACGCCTTCTGATACTAACGTATCAACAGCCTTCTTTGTTAATATTTCAAGTTTACTTCGATATAATTCTGGAAACTTTCCTAGAAAGTCATCCAAATTTTTTATATTAGCATTATATTCTGATACTAAATCATTTGTAACTTCTTTTGCTAATTCTCTATATGTTAAGCGATATGCATTAAAAGTATCTAAATTCTCTGGTACGTCAAACTCTTTTTCTAAAATTTGAAACTTTTGTGCAACTGGAATCATTTGATTATTTTCCATTTAAAATCCCCCTTTTTTTTATCATCTTAACAGATTATAGCACATAAAAATTTCATTGTAAATTTTTATTTTAGCAAGCATTTACAATTTGATTCATAAGTTGCCAATAAATACTAGAACTTCCTTCATAATGGCTTGTCATTACTACCACTAAATTTAAATCAGGAACTACAAAAATATATTGTCCCCAATGTCCTTGTGCAAAATATGCATTGTAGCCATGATCTCCAAATGTTCTAACCCACCATTGGTAACTATAATCAGCAGAGCCAGATGATCTTTCAAATTGTGCTTTAGTTGATTCTTCAATCCATTGTTCTGAAACAATCTGCTTTCCTTCCCATGTTCCTTTGTTTAAATATAATTGTCCAATTTTAGCCATGTCATATACATTCATTGCAAATTCATTTCCGCCATCCGAAATGCCTTGAGCATCTGTTTCACACTCTACACTTTCCATGTCAAGTGGATCAAATACATACTCTTTTCCAAATTCATAAGCTGTTTTTCCTGTCGCTTGTTGTAAAATAGCTGATAGTAAATGTGTATTCCCCGTGAAATAATCAAATACTGTTCCTGGTCTTGATGTTACAGAACTATATTGTGTATAGAGTTTATCGACTCTAAATCAATATTATGATTTTCTAATGTATCTTTTTCCCATTCCCATTTTTGCTTTATTTCCGTTTCTGCAACTTCTGTTTCTATAACATTTTCTTCCTGTATTTCTAGGTTACTACCAACAGGAGCATTGGTAGTATTTTGTGTGTTCATTATTCTAACACCCATAATAATTATAAAAATTAAAATCGCTATTACAACAATTAGACTTAAAAGCTTTAATTTATTTAATTTTTTTCTATTTCTTATTTCTGTCATTTCTATATTCCTCCCTTGCATTTAATCTACTTTTTCTTATCTTTTTATATCACCTAAAGTTTACTTTATGTCAATACCTAAATTATTATTTAGCTGAACTTTTTAAGCCTCAAATTATTTTATATTCCTGCTTTTTAATGCTAATTTAAAAACTGTTTCTATATCGTCTTATTAATCTTGGGATACAAGCTTATAATAAAATTTGTGGGGTCTGAATCTTTTTTTATCGCTTTTTCCTTTTTTAGATATGTAACCTGAGTAATTACTGTTTTTAATAAATCATTTTTTTCTTCTGCCGTTTGTAATAAATTATATATGTCTAATACATTCTCAATTTTAGGTATTAATACTTTTTTTCCTTTATCAATGTTTTTTTCCTTTGCTAATTTTGTTTTATAGTTTTGAATTAAATTGTTTATTCTTGCAAGGTTTTGTGATACTACTTCACTTCTTGCTTTAAACATTTCTTTTGTATATGTACCATCTTCTAAAAAATCAAATATGCTAAATAACTTATCATTTTCTTTTTTTGCTTCTTGCTCTAAAGATGCAATTGTTTCTTCTATTGATTCTATTTTGTTATGATTGATTTTATCTAAATATTCTTGATAATTAAATTTGTATTGCTCTAGCCATTTTTTTAGGCCGTCTAATACTTTATCTTCTACATAGCAAAACTTTGAACCTATATTATCACATTTAGGATTGTCACAATATAGAGTTGGTTCTTTGCCAAATTTTGAATAAGACCTTCTTTTCATTTTTTTGCCACATTTAGCACATATAATTAAACCACATAAAGGATTTTGAACTGTATTGTTGTTCTTTACCGGTGCTGAGATTAAACTTCTTTTAGTTGCAGCTATCTTCCATGTCTTTTCATCAATAATCGGTTTATGTAATCCTTGGGCTAATATATAATCTTCATTTCTTGGTCTAGTTGATATTATTTTTTCATGTTTATATACTTTTACTACTTTTCTGCCATTCCATTTTATTTTTCCAATATAAACGGGATTAGCTAATATATCTTTTACAGTTGACACAGACCATTTATCATTTTTTCTTGGCTTTAATCCCATTTCGTTTAGTTTTCTAGTTATCTCATTTATTGATAAATTATCATAGACATATAAATCATAGATCATCTTTACTATATTTGCCTCTGCACTTTTTCTTAATGTATAACCTTTATCACCCTTTATTTTAACTCTGTCATATCCAAAAGGAGCTACACTTCCAACATATTTTCCTTCTTTTACTGACATAATTCTGCCTCTTTGTAATCTTCTATTAATTACCTTATATTCTCTTCTTGACATGAACAAGCCAAACTCAAAATATTCTTCATCAAATTCATTGTTCGGATCATAAGTTTTCATGGGTGTTATTATTTTTGTATTAGAAATCTTAAATGCTTTTGCAACAACTCCTTGATCCATTGTCTCTCCACGGGCCAACCTTTCCACCTCAACAGCAAGTATACCTTTCCATTTTCCTTGTCTAACATCTGATAGTAACTTTTGCATTTCTGGTCTTGCCTCAATCGTTTCTCCACTTACTATCTCCCTGTATATTTTTCCTATGCTTAACCCTTTTTTA
>CALXQB010000082.1 GCA_944390445.1 uncultured Clostridia bacterium
AAATAATTAGCAAGTAGTACGAGGCATCCGAGCTAAAAAACCGGAAATGTACATGTGGTACTTTGAGGATTTTTTATGCGATGGATAACGAAGTAATACGCCGCTAATTATTTGCAGACAACACCCATTGAACGAGCAGTTCCCTTAACCATCTTCATAGCAGCTTCTATTGATGCCGCATTTAAATCTTCCATTTTTTGTTCTGCAATTTGTCTTACTTGTTCCTCTGTAATCGTAGCAACTTTTTCTTTATTTGGTTTTCCTGAACCTTTCTCAATTTTTAATGCTTTTCTGATTAAAACTGCAACAGGTGGAACTTTTGTAATAAATTCAAAAGATTTATCAGCATATACAGTAATTACTACTGGTATAACCATTCCTGGTTGATTTGCTGTTCTATCATTAAACTCTTTAACGAATTGCATAATATTAACACCACTTGAACCTAAAGCTGGTCCTACTGGTGGAGCTGGTGTTGCTTTACCAGCTTCAATTTGCAATTTAATTACATTTTTTACTTCTTTCTCTGCCATTTTAAGACAGCCTCCTTTTTATTTTTAAATTTTCTGTACTTGAGAGAATTCCAACTCTACCGGTGTTTCTCTTCCAAACATAGAAACTAATACTTTTACTTTATTTTTTTCTTTATTAATTTCTTGAATAATTCCTGTGAAATTTTCTAAAGGTCCATTTAATACTCGTACAGTATCATTTACATCATAATCCACAGTAATGGTTGTTGGGACTTCAAATCCCATACTTCTAATTTCTTCTTCCGTTAATGGAATAGGATCTGTTCCTGATCCCACAAATCCAGTTACTCCTCTTGTATTTCTAACGATGTACCAAGATTCTTCTGTTACAATCATTTTTACTAGTACATATCCTGGAAAAACTTTTTTTAGATTTGTCTTTCTCTTACCATCCTTGATTTCTATTTGTTCTTCCATAGGAACTACAATATCAAAGAAGAAATCTTCAAGTTCTCTATTTTTAACTGTTTTTTCTAAGTCTGTTTTTACTTTATTTTCATATCCAGAATACGTATGAACCACATACCATCTTGGTTCTTTTTTTTCTTCTTGAGACATTGGTTAGCCTCCTTTTTTTTATTTTCCACAACTCAAATTATTCTTGCACATTTTGGTCTGCATTTTCTGTGACATTTTCTACAGCTTCATTACTATTTTCTTCTACTCCTGTATTTTCCTCTGTTGTTGTATTTTCTGTATTTTCTACAGTATTGGTATCTACTACATTTTCTGTAGAAGTATTATCTGTATGAACAATTCCTTTTAATTTGTTAATTCCATATGTATTTAATCCTTCAAATGCTAAGTCTAATATGAATACAATTGCAGCTGTAATTAACACAACAACAATAACTGCTATTGTATTGTTTACAACTTGTTTTGGTGTTGGCCAAATAACTTTTTTTAATTCTGCCTTGAAATTCTTAAAAAAGTGGCGTTTTTCTTTTCCTTCTTTTTCTTTGTTTGCCATTTTATTTCCTCCTAAAAGGTTATTTTGTTTCTTTGTGTGGGGTACGTTTTTTGCAGAATTTGCAATATTTTGTTATTTCTAATCTATCTGTATTATTTCTTTTATTTTTTGATGTCATATAATTCCTTCTTTTGCATTCTGTACATTCTAATGTAATGGATTCTCTTGGTCCTTTTGCGGCCATTTCAATACACCTCCGTTTATTTTTCTGAAGCATTTTTTTGTTTACGATGTGATATGTATTTTATATGAAATACATGCTTATATACTTTATCATATTTTCCTTAATATGTCAACTGTTTCCTTGATTTTCTTCAAGTTTTTTGCCTCTTTTTCTATCATTTATTTTACTAGATAATTTTTGTAGTAAAATGACTAGTATAATTCCCGTCAAAACACCAACAGCATCTAATAAAATATCACTTACTTGCGCACTTCTTCCAGGTATAAAATATTGATGCCATTCATCTGTTATGGCATAACCTGTTCCTATTATTTGGCTAAATAAAAAAGACCTTTTCATTGTCATTGAAAAAGTATTCATAAAGGAATATAATAAAATTCCTCCTATCATATAGATTGCATAATGAGCAAGTTTTCTGACGAATGGTTCTATTTTCTGAATGATTTCTTCTTTTTCATTCTCTGTTAAATATTTTGGTATAATATTTTCTAATACTATTCTTACTGTTCCTTGGCTCGTACCACTTGATTGTTCTCCGCCTTGATGGGAAAACATGAAAATTATGCTTACCCAAATAATTAATAAAATTCCCAATATAATTCTTTTCATATTTCTCCTCATTTTTTCTTCTTTACAGAAAATCCAAATTTTCCAATCGGTTTTCCTAAAGTATAATAGTTTCCATTTGCATAAGCAATTAGATCACATTTACTAATATCAAATTTTCCTGTTTCATCTATATATTTTTCGTCGGCATCTATGGATAATACTTCTGCCATAAACATATGATGGCTTCCGAGTTCTTTTACATCTATTACTTTACATTCAATAGAAACAGGGCTTTCCTTAATTAGTGGAACTTGAACAAACTTAGCCTTTTCTTTGGTTAAGTGCATTTGTTTAAACTTGTCCACTTTTGCTCCAGTTTTCACACCACACCAATCAGTAGTAAATGCTAATTTTCTGGTTGTAAGATTAATAACAAATTCGCCTTGCTCTTTTATCATTTGGTAGGAATATCTTTCAGGTCTAACAGAGATATAAACTGTTGCGGGATTCGTATTTAATATCCCTGTCCACGCAACAGTAATAATATTTGATTTTTTCATAGTTCCACATGTTACCATAACCACAGGAAGTGGATAAATAAAAGTTCCTGCTTTCCATATCACTTTTCCCATTTTTATCTTTCATCTCTTTCTTGTTTTTGATCTTTTTTCGTAAAAAACTCATCTAATTCTTCTGGGACAACACATTCATATTTATTATTTTCTTGATAAATACTTCCAATACAATATAAATCCTCTGCTATTTTTCTTTCCTTTAAGAAGTTCTCATCTTGGTCAATTCTTCTTATAAATTCACAATAATGAATATCATCTAACTGTTCTTCTGTTACATCATCCATAACAAACAGTTTTTCCCTTCTTCCTTTTTGCCTTTTTCCTATTGGTATTAATTTATATATTCCAAAGTTCTCTTCTCCTTTGGCTACTGTCCCTACTTTTATAATTCTTCGAGAAAAGTCTACATTTGTTCCAATTCTACCTTTTTCAAAGTCTTTTTTCGTTCCTCTCAATTCTCTTTCTTCTCTTTTAAAAGAATCTTCTACAAAAGGTTGATATGAGATTTCATAGGTTTCTTTATTTAGTTCTCCAATATATCCACTTCTTTTTGCCAAAGATTCTATCAGGTGCTTTCTACTAAATAAAGTAGAAGAATATAGTCTCAATTTTCCAATATTTTCTCGTAAGGATTCAAAATTTATATTTTCATGTGTATATGCCATATATGTAAAAGTCGCACCATTCCATTGTTCAGAGATACGATATCTATTCAAAGAGTACGGGCATATTCTGTTACTAAAAGTTGAATACATTCTTTGCCCCTGCATTTTTTCAATTTTTACTTTATCTCCTGATGCTCTTTGAAAATATATACTCTGCACTCTTTCCTTTTCCTCTTTTAATTTTCTTTCTATTTCCTCTCTTCTTTTTTCTTCTTCTAATCTCTTTCTTTGTTCTTCCTGTTCTTTTCTTCTGTTCTCTTCTTCTAACTTTCTATTTTGCAATTCTTCTCTTTCTTTCTCTTCTTGTCTAACTTTTTGTACAAATTCTTGGTAGTCATCTAAAAATTTATTTTCATTTCTTTTTTTCCAAAAACGTTCATGGATATCCACTAATTCTTTTTGTATATTTTCTAAAGTTTCTTCAGATTGTTCTAATATTGCAGATAAATCAGGATGTACCTTAAGCGCCATTTTTCTAAATGCTTCATGAATTTTCTCTGGTGTCATTTCGGTCTCATTAATTCCTAGCATATCACAAATGGATATGTATTTTCCACTTGAACTTTTTTCTCTATACTCTTCATTTGTGCTCATTAAATGCTCATGAAGGTAGGGATATTTTTTTACCATGTTATATTTTGATGGAATTTTAGATTTCATTTTATCACATCCTCTC
>CALXQB010000083.1 GCA_944390445.1 uncultured Clostridia bacterium
ATCAATTATTTGTTTAATAAATATATAGATAAATTTAAATAAGAGGCAAATAGAGTCCATAATAAATATGGAATTTGAAATAATCCTGATGCTTTATTTTTTTTATAAAATTTCATGATCATGATGATAACAAGAATATCTAATAAGATGATCCATAGAAATGCAAAAAATCTCCATTTCCATACAAAAAAGATAATGGACCACATAGCATTTACAAATAGTTGTAAATAATATATCCATTTTATTTCTGAATCAATTAGAGATTGGTTCTTAAGTATTGCATAAGATACTCCCATTAGAATATATAGAATTGTCCACATAATAGGAAATAGGATACTTGGTGGTGCAAGATATGGTTTTATTAAAGAATCATAGTCGATAAATTTAGAAATCATAATCCCCACAATTCCCCCAACAATTACGGGAATTAAAATAGATTTTACGTATATTTTTAGCTTTTCCATAAATATAACCTCCTTTATTATTATTTTATAAACTTTCTATTATAAAATACCTAATATTCTAAAAGATTTTCTGGCTTTACAAAATATTTTTCTTATTATATAATTTCGGTATAATAAAATTTAATTAAGGAGGTAGCCCAAATTGAAAAAGAAAGTTTTTGTTGTTGGACTTTTAATATCATTTATTATCATGTTACTTGTATTAACAGGATGTAGCTCTAATGATAACAATAATAATACGGATAATGATAGTAATGATATATATGATCAAGCTTCTTCTGCCAATTCTGATTTAGCACAAATAGAAGTGAAAGAAAAACTAGATATTGCATATACATCTATTCAATCAGAATTTTTAGTAGAATCTGCTCTTGGTTCATCATTAACATTCGCGGATTATTGTACGCAATCTAAACTACAAGAAAATTTAGATAATGCGATTCTTAATTCTCTAGTTTGGAATGATAATGTTTCAGAAGGTACCATCACCTATAATGGAGAAACATTCAGTTTTACTTTATCCTCAGAAGGTGAAGTATCTGTAACAAATTCTGAAGAATAGAATATTCAAAACATTTCTTACTATAAATTTCGTGGACAAGTCTAGCAAGAAACGCATAAGATTTATAGTGCGAAAAATTACTTTGCAATTTTTCTGTGCGCTTTTGTTTTATTACATGATGAAAAATGTAATTTCCTATAACGTCAAAATACCTTTATTAAATGAACCATTTGGTTTATTCAATAAAGGTATTCTTTAACGAAATATTTTTCTGTTTTATTGTTTATTCATAAATTTCATTCCACTTTTCCATGCTTCTCCGACTTTCTCTCCAATTTTATAATAGCCGTTTTGGAATTGATCAAAGACAAAAGCATTTATTTTTGTAGGGTCTATTTTTCCATTTTCATCTAATACTTTTTCATCTGCTATTACATTTACAATTTCTCCTAATACTCTAAATCCATAAGATTCATTTTGTAGTTCTGCTACTTTACATTCTAATGTTACAGGATACTCTTCAATAATAGGAGCATCTACTCTTGTACTTTTTGTTGCATGCATTCCTGTTCTTTCAAATTTGTCTTCCATTTTGTTTCCAGATGCGGTTCCAAAAAAGTCTGATTCTTCTAAATGTTGAATATCTGCTATATTTAGGGTAAATGCTTTTCTTTCTTTTATGTTTTTAGCAGTTTTATGTCCTTCACTTATATTTAATGCTACCATATTATTGTCGCAAATTCCTCCCCAAGCCATATTCATAACATCAACCTTATCATTTTCTCCATAAGTTGCAATCATTAAAACTGGCATAGGAAAAATATAAGGTTTTACTCCTAAATCTTTTTTCATAGAAAATTCCTCCCTTGTTGACGATTATTTATTTTTACATTATAATTATATATGTCGGTAGTAGCTACCTGTCAATACTTTTTTTAGGAGCAATGATTATGTATTCTATGAAAGAAACTTGTTTAAAAGTAGGTATGTCTTATGAAACTTTAAAATATTATTGTAATGAAGGTCTTATTCCTAATGTTAAAAGAGATAAAAATAATTATCGTATTTTTGATGATAACAATATCGCTTGGATTCATTCTTTATCCTGTTTAAAAAGCTGTGATATGAGTATTGAAGAAATGAAACAATATTTATCTTTATGTTTAAAGGGTGAATCTACCATACCAGAAAGGAAAAAAATACTTGCCAATAAAAAACAAACTTTATTAGAAAAACAAAAAAAATTACAAGCAAGTATTGATTATATTGATTGGAAACAAAATTTTTATGATGATGTTTTAAGTGGAAAAACAAAATATATTAGTAATCTTATTGATGTTGATAATTCATTATAATCTTTATTATCTTTTCCATAAAGTTTCTCCTTCTTTTATCGTTTCTAAAATTTGTATGTTTTTTATTTCATCTGTTTTTACTTCAAATGGATTTTTATCTACAATAATGAGATTTGCTAATTTCCCTCCTTTTACGCTTCCTTTTTCATTTTCTTCAAAATATTGATAAGCGGCATTTACCGTAACAGCTTTTATGGCTTCTATTAAGGGAATTCGTTCCCCTTCTCCTAAGATTTCACCATTTTTTGTTTCTCTTTTTACTGCACACCATATTGTTTCAAACATATTAGGTTCTATAACTGGAGCATCTTGATGAAATGTAAATAGAATTTCTTGTTTTAATGCACTATTGGCAGGACTTATTTTTCTTGCTCTTTCGATTCCTAGGTTTTCTATATGAACATCTCCCCAATAATACGTATGTGCCACGAAAAAAGATGGTATAATGCCATATTCTTTTACTTCTTCTAATTGGTCTAATCCTAATAATTGTGCATGAATCATAACTGGTCGTGAAGGAATCATTTCTTTTCCTTGTTTTTTTATGGCATGAATAAATTGTTCTGCCGCTTTATCTCCATTGCAATGTGCTAATATCTGCATATTTTCTTTTTTAGTCTCTTCTATTGCTTTTTCTATTTGCTCATCTGTCATTGTAGGGTATCCACAATAATTTTTTTCATCTTTATATGGTTTCCTTAACCATGCTGTTTTTAATTGAGGTGAACCGTCTAAAAATATTTTATATCCGCCTATTTTCATATTTTTTTCATATGATCTTATATGTTTTGCAAATCTTTTTTTTACATTTTCTTTTATTTTCATATCCATATAAGCTACCAAGTCTACTTTTAATTCTTGACTTTCTAATAAATCCTGATAAATGGGAATAAGTTCTTTTGTTAGCATTCCTTCTTGTATGGTTGTAATTCCATAAGATAAATATTTTTGTTGTGCTTTTATACAGGCATTTAATAAGGCTTTTTCATTTGGCATAGGAACTTTTTTAATATATTCAATAAAAGCATTTTCTTCTAAAAGGCCTGTTAATTCTCCCTCTTTTTGTTCTATTTTTCCACCTGCTGGAGCTAAGGTTTTTGATGTTATTCCTAATATTTCTAAAGCTTTTGTATTAAATACACCTGCATGTTCTGATGTGTGCTTTAATACAACTGGGTTGTGTTCTATTATTTTATCTAATCTATTTTTTGTAATATGTTCCTTTTCTTGTAACTGATTTTGATCATAACCGCTTGCCATAATCCAATCATGTTCACCTATTTTATTTTGGCTCATAAATTCTTGTAATTTTATTTCTATGTCTTTCATATTAGAACATTCTTTAAGAGATACCTGTAAAAATCCGTTGGCTACTGCAATAAAATGACTATGGCTATCTATAAAAGATGGCATGATTGTTTTTCCTTTTAAATCAATTATCTGTGTATCTTTATCTTGGAAAGCAAAAACGTCTTGTTTACTTCCCACTTTTTTTATTATTTTATCTTGAATGAATATTGCTTCGCATTCTTCTGGTTCTAGTGTTATAAATTTCCCATTATAATAAATTTTTTTCATAAAAATTCTCTCCTGTATAATATTGTTTTAAGTAATTTCTTCGAAGAACGGGCGATTAAAATCGCCCCTTGTATAATATAGTCAATGTAAAATTTGACT
>CALXQB010000084.1 GCA_944390445.1 uncultured Clostridia bacterium
TTGTGGTAATTCTAAAAAATTAGTCGATTATAAAGGAAAATTAATTTGTAGCAAATGCTTAAAACAAATGAATGAACTAAAAGTAGAAGAATAAGAACATTTCGTTCTTATTCTTCTATTGTAAAAACAACAAAGTTTTAGGCGCTTCTGTTACATTTTTTAATTACTGTGTTAATTCATATTTTTACTTTTAAAAAATATTGATAAATTTCATTTTTACTTACCTTTTGATTTTTTGCTATTAATTTTATAATTTCTTTTTTCTCGAATCCCTGTTGTTGGTAATAATGATATTGTTCCTCTAAAGTTCTTTCAGCAATCTTTTCATTTTCTATTTCTTTTTTTGTTTTTTCCGCTCCTTTTACTAAAATTACAAACTCACCTTTTAGTTCTTCGTCTTTTTGTAAAACCGTTGCTAATGTTCCTCTTATAAATTCTTCGTGAATTTTTGTCAATTCTCTTGCCAATGTACATTCTCTGTTCCCTAAAACTTGCTCCATTTTTTCTATTGTATTTTTTAATTTATGTGGTGCTTCATAAAAAATTAATGTTCTCGTTTCTTCTTTTAATTCTTCTAATTTTTCTTTTTTTTCATTTTGATTTGTTGGTAAAAATCCAATAAAAGAAAATTCTTTCGTTGAAAGCCCAGAACCGACAAGAGCAGAAATGCAAGCACAAGCACCAGGTATAGGGATAATTTCAATTTGATTTTCAATTGCTTTTCTAACCATGATCTCTCCCGGGTCTGAAATTCCTGGTGTTCCTGCATCCGAAACCAATGCTATATTTTTTCCTTCCCTTAGTTTATGTAAAAGGATATCTGATTTTTCCTTTTCTATTTCCTTATAATAACTTATCAACGGTTTACTAATTTCCAAATGATTTAACAATTTTAATGTATGTCTTGTATCTTCTGCTGCAATATAGTCAACTTCTTTTAAAATTTTAATAGCTCTTAGTGTAATATCTTCTAAGTTTCCAATGGGAGTAGCTACTAAATATAATTTTCCATTCATCGTTTTCACCCTCTATCTCTTTTAAGTTAAACCTATTTTTATCTAATTTAAATTTGCTATTTTCTATTCTGTAAAAAACTTTTCATTATAGTTTTATCTTCCACTGTTGTGATTTTATTATTATCATAGTCTCCTTCCACCAATTTCACAGGATATTTCTTTTTTTCTAATAACATACAATCATCAGTATTTTCTTGGTTTCCGTTTTTCCTCTTCATGTATTGATAATAAAATATCTCTATGAAAGCATTGTGGCGTTTGTACTATCCAGGTATTTGGTCTATAAGTTGTATAAGAAACAATTTGTTGTTGATCAGTAATTTTTATGGTATCTTTGCTCTTTACAGCAATACTTGCTCCTTGAAAATGTTCCATTTCTTCTATGAGAGCCTCTATATATTTATTTTTGATTGCTGGTCTTGCTCCATCATGAATGATTACTATGTCAGTTTTAGCTTCTAAAATTGCATGATACACAGATTCTTGCCTTGTATTTCCACCTATCACAATCTGAATTGGTTTTTTATTTTCTCTATCTTCTAATATTTTTTCTACTTTTTCCCTTTCCTTTTCTTTGATAACAAGTATAATCTCTTGAATTTGTTCACTTTTTTCAAAAACCTCTACACTATATAAAAAAATAGGTTTATGATTTATTTTTTCTAAATTTTTATTTCTATTTTTTCCATATCTTGTACTATTTCCTGCCATTAAGATAATTCCAGCAACTGTTTTCATTTTCCTCTTTCCTTTCTCTTTTCATAATTTGGTATTGTGAAATAACATTTCTTATATTTTGCTTTTAATTTATAATAGGCATTTTTTGCTTGCTCTTTTTCTTTGAAAATTCCAAAAACACATGAGCCAGAACCTGTCATCTGATTTGCAAATGCCCCTTGATTTTCTAAATCTTTTTTTATTGTTTCAATTGTATTATGGTAACTCACGTCCTCAAAAACATTATATAGGTAATTACACGCTAACTCTAAATCCCCTTTTTCTAATGCCTGTCTTAATTCTTGTGATACAAATTTTTGAGCCATATTCTTTCCTTTTAAATCAATCTTTTGATACATTTCTTTTGTACTAAAAGAAATATCTGGTTTTATTAAAATAATATAATATTTTAAATTCGTATGAATTCTTTCTAATTCTTCTCCCTTTCTTTTGACAAGAATACATCCCTGGTGTAAAACTGTAGGAACATCACTTCCTAATTCAATTCCTAATGCTTCTAATTCGCTCTTAGAAATTCCTAAAGAAAATAATTTGTTCATTCCTTTCATAAAAGCAGCTGCATCTGCACTTCCTCCACCTAATCCTGCTTGTGTTGGTATTTTTTTTATTAATTTTACTTTTACTCCGCCTATTTGGTATTTTTTTCTTAATAGCCAATAAGCTTTATAGATAATATTTTCTTCCTCTTTTATCTCTTGGTTATTACATTTTATACTAATTCCATCTTTGCTTGTTTTTTTTATCCATAATTCATCATAAAAATACAAAATTTGCATAATAGATTCTATATTATGATAGTGACCTTCTCTTTTTTCTAATACATTTAATGATAAATTTATTTTTGCTTTTGCCTTTTTATATATTTGTTCCATTTAAATTCTCATTCCCTTTTTTAGATTATCATTCTAACATTAAATTTATGCTACTGTGATACATACAAAAACGTGAATTCCTTTTCCTTTTCCCACCTCTGTTAATTCTTCCCCTGTTGTAGCTGTAATCCCGATATCCGTAACTGAAATCTTTAAAAGTTTTGCAATTTCTTCCTTCATTTCTTCTATTCTAGGACTTATTTTAGGTGTTTTACATTCTATACTTATAGACAGATGTTCAATTTGATAGGATAAAGATTTTAAAGCTTCTCTTACGTATTCCTTACTATCTGTTATTCCCTGTTCTATACACATTTTATCTGCTATTTTTCCTAATATATTTTTTCCTGTAATACCAGAAATAGCATTTGTAATTGCATGTAATACAACATCTGCATCACTATTTCCTGCAAGTGGAGAATAATTTGGAAATAAAATGCCTCCTAATATTAATTTTTTACTTTTATCTTCAAAATCAAATCTATGGCTATCTTCTCCAATTGCAACTTTCATTTTTCTCTCCTTCCTTCTCATATATATTTCTTACTTCTTGCGTATATGTTCCGTCTTCTTGATAAAGAATCAGTGGCTTGTCTATTTTTAAA
Organism: uncultured Clostridia bacterium; assembly: GCA_944390445.1. Lineage (GTDB taxonomy): Bacteria > Bacillota > Clostridia > TANB77 > CAG-508 > CALXRW01. The sequence continues at coordinate 3,232 of CALXQB010000084.1, forward strand.
AATTGTCCACCATTTTTAATCGCTTTTACTAAAACAAGAATTGGTTTTTCGTTCTGCCTAGAATATACCATTCTCAACATTTTGGGTTCTAAACGATAATTTCTAAAACAAGAAAAAATATCTACTAATCTTTCTGGCCTATGTACTATATAAATTTCTCCTTTATCTTTTAATAACTGATAAGAAATTCTTGCGATATCTTCTAAATTACATTCTACCTCATGTCTTGCTATATAAATAGATTGTCTTTCATTCTGCAAACCTGTATTTTTCTTTTTGTAAGGAGGGTTTGTTACAATAACATCAAAACTATCTTTCCCTAACTGTTTATCCGCATTTTTGATATCTATATTCATTATCTTGAATTTGTCTTCTAATGAATTCAATAAAATAGTTCTTTTAGCCATATCACACATTTGTTTTTGTATCTCTATACCTATGATTTCCTTTAAGTTTGTTTTCTTGCAAAGTAGTATCCCTATTATCCCCGTTCCTGTCCCTAAATCTAAAACCCTTGCTTCTTTTTTTATATGTCTTGCAAAATTAGATAATAATACACTATCTATTCCAAAA
>CALXQB010000085.1 GCA_944390445.1 uncultured Clostridia bacterium
AAATTTAACAATAAAAAAAGAAAAGCGTTTAGGATATATTGACTATACTTGGAGTCTTGTCATACAATATATCCCACAATATTATGATCATCCATCAAATTTTCCCATTCAATATTTAATTTAAGACAAATTTTTCGCAAATTAATTAAATTTTTAATTAATTTTTTATATTCATTATATTTGTCTGGTAGGGATATAATGATAAAAATTCTTTTTTTTACATGTTCTAGAGCTCCTTTAAAAAAATACTTTCTATGAAATAATCTTTTTTTTCTAACTCTATTCTTGAAATTTTTAATTATAATTAATTTGTCAAACACATTATTATCAAGCTCATTAAGAAGTGAGTCGCCTAAAGAAAATTTATTATTAAAATAGATAATGGATGTGTTTGAATCAATATTATTTTTTATGTATTCAATATTTAGAGTATTTTTATATATTAAGTAACAATTATTATTCAAATATAAACCAAACTGTTCTATCATTGTACTCACATTATCCTCCATATTTTAAAATAGTCTCTTTTTATAAGTATACAGCATATAACTTAAAAATTCAATTATAATTTACCAGAAAACTATTGTAATTTGATGTTGAAATTGAAATAGCAGTTTCAACATTTTTTAGACGAATTTAGATAAAAAAGTTTGACAAAATTAGATATTAATATTACAATAAAATTAGGTGATTACAAATGAGAACAAGAAAACGTAAAACAAGAAAAAAGACAGTACAATATCATAAAATAGTGATACCTCTAGTAGCTACTATTTTTTTATGTATTTCTATTATGGTAATTAAACAGATTGTAAATAATAGGGTTTATGCAGGACAGGAAGCAAATGTAGATCAATTTGATTTTGACTTTACACCTGAGAAATTAGCACAAAATACGGAAGAACAGGTGGAAGAAAAGCAAAATGTTGAAATTGTGGAAGAAGAAATTGAATTGGAGTATATTACATTATATGAAACAGATGAAACATTGCCAAAAGGCATGATACAAATAAAACAAGAGGGAAGAACAGGAATACAAAAAATAACAATTAAAAAGACATATGAAAATGGAGAAATAATAAGTGAAGAGAAAATATCGGATAAAATTATTAAGGCACCTATTAATAAAATTGTTGTAACGGGTTCTTCAAAATATAGAAGCAATTATCAAATAAAAGAAGGAGATACTTTATATGTTGCATCTAATAGCTTAAGTGTTAGAAGAGAAAAAGATGAAAATGCAGAGAAAATAACAACCCTTTATCAAAATACAGCAGTTACATTATTAGAAAAAGGGGATAAATGGTATAAAATATCTTGTGGTAGCAAGGAAGGGTATGCTTTAGCTGATTCTTTAACATATATTAATCCAAATGTAAATGAAGAATATGAAGAAGGATTATCTAGAGCTGACCTGATTTCAAGATTAAGCTTTGAAATGGATGTTAATAAACCAAGTGGATTATCTCTAGAGCAATTTAGAAAAATTCTCTCTAATCAAGAAAGAGATATAAACAAAATTTTTGAAAACAATGCACAGTATTTTTATTATGCAGAAAAACAATATAAAATAAACGGTGTATTCTTAGCGTCAATTGCTATTCACGAAAGCAATTGGGGAACATCTTCTATAGCAATAAATAAAAGAAACTTATTTGGATATGGCGCAAAGGATGCTAATCCCTATGGAGAAGCTTATGAGTTCTCAAGCTATGCAGAAAGTATAGATTTAGTAGCAAGAGCTTTGGTAAAATATTATTTAAATCCAGCAGGTACAAAAATATATGATGGAGAAATTGCATCAGGAATTTACTATAATGGTTCTACTATTAGTGATGTAAATAGAAAATATGCTTCAGATGACAATTGGGCTAATTCTGTATATCAACATATGAAACAGTTATATGATAATTTATAGAATAAATGAAAAAAATAACGAATATTTCTTGCTATTTTCTAGATATTATTGTATGATATATAAATAGAAAAATTAAGCATGAAAAAAATGAGAACATAAATTGTGGTAAAATAATCAGAAAAGGAGGATTTTCTTAAAATGAAAAAAATAGTAGCATGTTTTTTCATTGCAATGGCTTTATTTAGTATGACAGTTGTATATGCAAATTCAGAAAATCAAACTCTACCAGGAGTAAATGAAGGAGAAATTATTGAAATAAAAGAAAATGCAGAAAGAGAATTGCAAGAGTATACAGAACTTTATGGAAACGAATCTTATGGAATGACAGCATATATATTAGACAAAGTTAGAATATATAGTATACCATTTTGTTTTGTAGGAATTGCAATTAGTGCTATATATCAATATGTTATTGGTATTAGAAGATTAGATGTAAGAGATAAAGGTTTCGGGCTTATTATTGCATTTATTACAATATTAGTTATTTGCCAGATTTTACCACTTATCTTTGCATTAGTTATGAGAGGTTGGAGGAGTTAACAAATGAAAGTTTTATTTGCAGTTAATAATGAAAATATATCTGAATCAATTTTAAAAAAATATCAAAAGGATTACAAAGAAGTAATATCTTATAAAAATGTTTATTATTTTAATGCTATTTTAAAAGAATTACAAAAAGATAAAACTTATGATAGAATAGTAATTAGTGAAGATTTAGAACCATTTGCAAATAATAACTATGATATTATAGATAAATTTTTATTTGAAAAATTAGATAAAATAAGCGATGAAGCAACAGATAATAGTGGAAATGATATTCCTATTATTTTAATTTGTACAGATAGACGATCTAAATCAGATGGAATATTGGTAAAATTATTTGGGATAGGAATTTATAGTGCTATTATAGGTCAAGATAGAAGCATCGATGAAGTTTGTAGACTTATTTATATGCCTAGAAGCAAAAAAGAAGCAAAACAATATTATAGGATAGAAGTTGATGATGTAACATATCAAACGGAAAGTGAAAGCGATGTTAGCGAGATTGAAATACAGAATATATTAGCACATTATAAACGATTAGGAAAAAATACAGATAGATATGTAGATAGTTTCAATAATATTGCTGCTCAATATACAGATTCACAGTTAAAAGTAATTGCAAAATTTTTACCTTTAAATGTAAAAGCGGTTTTGGAAGCTGATTCTCCGAAGTATCAAGAAATTATGACAACAAAAAATTCTACTAAAAAACAAACTGTAAAATATGGAACAACAGTTAAAAATCAAACAAAAAACAAAAGCAAAAAAGAAGAAATGGCTTTGGATGCTTTTGAAACCAAAATTCAGCCTACAAATTTAGAAAATCCAGTAGTAATACCATCTGCTATGAATACAGCAAAACCGGTAAAATTGCAAAGTAATCCACAACCACAAAAGGAAAAGTTACAAAATATGGAGGAGACTGCATCACTTGAAGAAAAACCAGTAAAAAGGGGAAGAGGTAGACCTAAAAAAATAGAAACAGTTGAACAAGCAGATATATTACCGCAACCAAAGAGAGGAAGAGGAAGACCTAAAAAACAAGAAACTGCTGAAGAAGAACCAATTAATCTTTTTGATATTCAGGAAGAAACAGAAGAGGAAGAGGAGCCAATTCGTACATTTTCACAAGAGCCAGAGGAAAATCCTATTAATTTATTTGATATGGAAGAAGACAAAGAGGAAGTAGAAGAAGAACCTACAATAGTTCAACAAAATCAATCAAATTTTACAAA
>CALXQB010000086.1 GCA_944390445.1 uncultured Clostridia bacterium
TACTATTCTTATGTTCTCTAATGTTTCTACTAATTTTTTTGTTTCTTCTATTTCTTGAATTAGTTTATTATTTTGAGTTTTCTTTGCTAATGAAATTATTTTTTGGGGTATTTCCTTTTCAAAAAACAAAGCTCGCAAAAGTAATAGAATTAGTTCTTCATATAATAATTTTTCATTATTTTGCTCATAAAGATTTTTAGTTAATTTTACTAATTCTTTTTGATAGAGCAATATCGTATGAATATTTTTTATATGAGAATATCTATCTGCATCTGTAGTAATATATAGGATATTGTTATTTTTGCTTTCTTTTATAGTATTTATGTATTCTACATATGTACATGAAGATACATTTTCTATTAATTTGAAAAAGATAAGTTTTGAAAGAATATCGAATTTATTGCTATTATCATAGCTTTTTGAATATTTTTCTTCCAAAACGGATATTTTTGAGCCAACATGGTTTATCTCTCTTTCTGCCTCTAATAATACATTTTCAGGGATTAGAATCTTTTTTAATTCAAAAATCCTGTATATGATGTATGCAATAAGAAAATTTGGAGAATCAAATTTTTTAGGTTCATTTCTTAGTAACGTATTTTTTAGGTAATCAATTCCTTCTAACATATACTTTTTATTAAATAAATTTCCTGGGTATAAATATCCAAACGTTAAACATTTTTCGGCATAGCGGAGAAAGAATCTTTCAATATCTCTATGATAATCTATATTTAGTTTATCCATTTTGATATAAATTTCAGCAATCTCTTTTGCATATTTCTCAAATTCGTCTTCATTCACTTTAAGACCATGTGGATAGTAAAAGTAATTTCGATAAGATTGTAATACTCTATGAAAGAGATATAACATATTGTGAAATGTATTTTTTGATTCTTTGTTTAAATAAAATTCAGTATATTTATCTAAAAACAAATGCATATAGGAAATCATCTTTTGAAAGTTGTGATATCTTTGTTCTTCTGTGGTTTCTTTAGCGATTTCGCTTACTTCATTAGCATCTTTAATACCACTAAAAATTTCACATGCAGTATTTATAGTCCTTTCATCATGAAGACCAAAAGTAGTAATCAATTCATCTATTTGGTTAAAAATATTATCATTATTTTTGCTGTCTAATGTAATATTCATTTTTAATAAGCTTGCTTTAATTTTTAAAACAAAACTAGAATCTTTTCCATATATTTCAGAATATCTTTCATATAATTCAACTAAAAGTTCTTTTACTTTTGCTCTAACCATGTCAAATGGATTATTTAAACTTAAATCAAAACCATGTTCGTACTCTAACAACAAATGATAGTAACTATCAATTAAATCCATATCGGTTGTTTCCAAAATGGCATTTTTTATTGAAACAATATAATTAAATAATTTAACAAGATTCACATCAAAATAACTGCAGATGGAAGGCAATTTAACTAATTTTTTTACCATTTTTCCTGTTAGTAGACTAGGATTTTTCTCTAAAGTTTCTATAATCAAATTTACATTTCTATAAACATATCTACTAGCTTGATCCTCGTCTCCTAAATCACTATACCATGTATACATTTGTGAGATTGCCATACACATAACTTCTATATATAATCTGCTTATATGTTTTGGGTGAAAATTATCCATCCTCTTAATAAATTCTATATTATCTATTCCGCATAATAGTTTTAAATAATGAACATCATCTTGCATATTATACTTTTCCAAGATTTCTTTCAAATTGTTTACAATTGTGTTTTCACGTTTATATAAAGACCAATCTATATGTGTTTTTTCTATAAAATCTAAAATAGGATATAAAACTCTTTCATCTCCATGACCATAGATATTAACTAATTGCTGGTAGGCATCTAAAATAATATTTTTCCCATTATAATAATAAAAGAATTTGTTCCTATGTTCTTCAGTTTCACAGTTAATTCTATATTTAGTTGCTAATTTGATATAAACTGGAGTATTTCTATATTGAGAGAACTCTTGTAATATTTCTTCTATGCTATTACTTAAAAAAACTTTCTGATAGGTCTGTTCATAATCTTCTATCTTTTCTAACAAATATTCTATTTTATCTTCGAATTCCTTTTGGCTTTTACTTGAAAAAACGCTTTGCAGAGTAGAAGAGATTAATTTTTTATACTTTTCTTGAGAGTCATAAAAGTTTAATTGAACTTTTTCTTTTCTTGGCTCTACATTAGAATTATCTTCATCTGCTACTGTAACTTTTTTAATTTCTTTTATTTTGTTATCTATTTCATTTTTGTAAATATTTGTGTATTTCTCCTTTTCCATATTGCTTGCATTTGCTATCGTAATATCTCTAACTGTTTCATGCATTTTATACTTACCATTTTCCACTGTGATAAAGGAGAAGTCTTTTATTTTATGATACAATGATGGAGAAAAAGACCCTAACATTTTTATAGAAATTTCATTAATGGTATTGTCTGTCCATTCTCCAACAAAGGCAAGCATAGTTGTAAAGTCTCTTTCTGTATCATTCATATAAATTAAAAATCTTTTAATTAAAGAAGTAGTATCTTCTCCAAAATCATCGATAGTAGGTTCATTTCCTTTTTCTTTCACTTTAATAAAAGTGTCTACACACATATCCAAATAAATGGGTGTTCCATGTGTTAAATTATAAATTTGATGAATGAGTTCTTCATTTGTTATTCCTGCTACTTTTAGAAAGTGTGAAGCATCTACATAAGAGAGTGTTCCTAATAAATGCTGTTCTAAAGTTCCTTCCCAGCTTTCATCCATATCTTGCCACTTTAGTTTTTCTCTTCCGGCAATTACCCAGAGAACATTAGGAACTCTACAAATTAATCCTTCATCAGACCTTAACCATAAATCATTTTTTAATGCATCACCAACTTGAGTTAACTCATTTACCAATTTTTCATAGGTATCTATAAAAAATACAAAAGGGACAGTTTCCTTTTTTAAATTTTCTTTTAAATCAATGGAAAAATAATATGCTAAATGTTCCTTAATTTCTTCAATAGATGAATTTTCAATCTCTAATAATCTCTGCCTTAGTTTATGATTTTTAAGCCTTTCTTGTATTAAATTTTTACCAGTATCGGCATAATAAATTACCTTTGCAAATGTACCAATTAAAGGAATATCACTAATTACATCTTTTAAAAATCCAAGTTCTTTGTTATCATCAAAAATACTACTTAATTCAGGCTTGGTTGCTGTTTTTCCCATTTTTGTTTCATAAACATAAGTAACCAAGTCAAAAATGGGAAACGAAAACTTATACCTCCCTTTTAAATCTTGCCTAATTACTTTTAATATATCCAATAAATTATTATTTAACTCTGTTAGTCTTTCAAAATCCAGGAATTCTATTTTACTATTGGGAGCTTTTTCTTCTAATTCATCATTTAACTTATGTAATAGAGAACTTTTTCCAATTCCTCCAAAACCATAATAAGAAATTACCTGAATTGGATTTGCCACATTCATTTCATTTGCAATCTTATTGTATTTATCCCAAAAAACCTTCCTTGGTTCTTCCCTATCTGTAAATTCTTTTATTGCCTTTACTTGTAAGATTGGTTCATCTTCTTCTATAAATTTAGGCATAATATCCTCCTTGTATAATATATTTAGGTTTTTAAAAGGTTACCCATAAACCTTTATATAACAATTAGTTCATGATATA
>CALXQB010000087.1 GCA_944390445.1 uncultured Clostridia bacterium
TTCAAGAAAACCTCTAAAAAATTATAAAGAAGCTATTGCAAAAATAAAAAATATTAATACTTTAAAGATACATGAACTAACAGAACAACTACAAAATATGGAAGGTAGAACAGATTATAAAGATGGAGATCAAGTAAAATATGCAGGAATTATTACAAAGATTAAAAAGAAGTATACCAAAAATAATACCATTATGGCATTTGTAACAGTTGAAGACTTATATGGAGAGTGTGAAGTTATTGTTTTTGACAGTTGCTACAGTAAATCTTCTCAAATATTAATGGAAGAAAATATTGTATTAGTAGAAGGTAGATTAAGTATTAGAGATGAAGACAACATAACAATTGTTGCAAGAGAAATAAAGCTATTAAACCAGAAAGAAACGAGCAAAGTATTATTATTAGATATCACAAATTTAAGTGAAGAGGGGAAAAAAAGACTCAGGGGTGCACTTAAATTCTTTAATGGAGAAAGAAACAATAAAAGAGTGCAAGTAAAACAAGGCGAAGAAATCAAAAATGCGGGAGCAATCTATTGTAACGAAAAAATATTAGAAGCTATTAAAGAAATCTGTCCCATTGTGGACGCTTCCTAATGGGACAAAAGTAACCCATCTGGGACGCTATTAAAAGGAGAAAGATATGGTTATTTTAATTGGTGAAAGCGGGTCACGGGAAAACTACTATTTTAAATGAATTAGAAAAAAGAGGAATGAAGAAGGCAGTTAATTATACTACAAGACCTAGAAGAGAAAGCGAAAAAGAAAAAGCAGAATATGAATTTATTACAAAACCTCAGTTTGAAGAAATGTGGGAACAAGGGAAATTGTTACAGAGAGCTGAGTTTAATGGAGAATATTATGGGATTAGTATAGATTCTTTAGACAATAATGTAGCATGTATTCAAATTGTAGATACTGTAAAAGATGTAAAAAACAGAGCAAAAGAATTAGGGAAAAATCCGCAAATTCTTACTTTTTATATTGCGGTAGACGAACAAGAAAGAATGAGAAGAATGAAAAATAGAGGAGATGATATAGAAGCCATTCAAAAAAGAATTGAAATTGATCGAGAAAAATTTCAAAATGCAAGAGATGTGGCAGATTATATCATTCCAAATAAGAATGTTGCAGAAGCTGTAAAAGATATTTTGTCAAAAATTTGCTAAAAAAGGAAAAAAGTGTTATAATAGATAAAGAATGGAACAAAAGAAACGTTCTGAATTTGGAAGGAATGAAAAAAATGGAAATATTAATACTAATCTATATTTTAATATTTGTTATTATAACCTTAATTATATTTGCTGTTATGCAATTGAAAATGGTAGGAATTAAGGTGAAAGATTTTTGGAGTTTTATTGAGGCAAACCAAATGTTAGATAAACTATATGCTTTTGCAACAAAATATAAAAAATTAAGCATACAAGAACAATTGATATTTCTAAAGGAAGCAGAAAAAGTGTTTGATGCTTTTGAAAAAGTTCCTGATATGCTTTGGGAGGAAGAGTACCAGAAATATATGGAAGTATTAAATACATATAAAGATATTCGTATGCTAAGGTGGGAAGGCAATAAAGAAGTTGTTTTTAAATAAGATATAGTAAAAAGATTGGATTTAATGATAAATTCAATCTTTTTTTGTTAAAAGTGAAAATAAAATGCAAAAGATTTATATCCGGCTCATGACCTTATATTTTTCCATAAAACTCTCAAGGTTCAAGGAGTAATCCGGCAGCAGAAGGCTGTTCGAGCTTTTATTTCAAAATATAAGGTCATGAGCCGGATATATAAGGAAGTTATATTTTCAAAAGAAAAATCGCTTTTGGCTATGCCACAAAAGAGTTTTACTTCTTTGTTAGAAAATTTATATTGTTTTAAAAATGGAATAATAGCATATAATAAGAATGAAAGATTTTTAATTTAAGCGAGGAAAAATAATGGATAAAATTAGATATTTTGATCATGCTGCTACTACTGGTGTTAGAGAAGAAGTGCTAAAAGAAATGTTACCCTATTTTGGAATAGAATATGGGAATCCTTCTTCAATTTATAGTATCGGCAGAAAAAACAGGAAAAAGGTAGAGGAAGCGAGACAACGAGTTGCAAATGCAATTGGAGCAAAACCAAAAGAAATATATTTTACTGGTTGTGGAAGTGAAAGCGATAATTTAGCGATTAAAGGTGTGGCTTATGCAAATAGAGAAAAGGGAAATCATATTATTACTAGTAAAATAGAGCATCCTGCTGTTTTAAATACTTGTAAAGCATTAGAAAAAGAAGGGTTTGAAGTTACGTATTTAGAAGTAGATGAGAACGGATTTATCTCATTAGAAAACTTAGAAAAACAAATAAAAGATACCACGATTTTGATTAGTATCATGACAGCAAATAATGAAATAGGAACGATTGAACCAATAGAAGAAATCGGAAGAATTGCTAGAAACCATAATATTTATTTCCATACAGATAGTGTACAGGCAATAGGAAATATGAAAATTCATGTAGAAGAAATGAAAATCGATTTGTTATCCATGTCTGGACATAAATTTTATGCACCTAAAGGAGTAGGGGCTCTATATGTTAAAGAAAACGTGAATTTTCAAAAAATTCAAGCTGGAGGACACCAAGAAAGGAATAAAAGAGCAGGAACAGAAAATGTTCCGGGAATTATAGGACTTGGAAAAGCAATAGAATTAATTTATGAAGAGTTTGATGATTATAATCACCAATTAAAGGAATTAAGAGATTATTATATATCAGAAATTGAAAAAAGAATTCCTTATGTAAAATTAAATGGAGACCGCGTAAAAAGATTGCCGGGGAATAGCAATATTTCTTTTCAATTTATAGAGGGAGAGGAATTACTAATGAGTTTGGATAGAGAGGGAATATGTGCATCGACTGGTTCGGCTTGCACATCTGGTTCTCTTGATCCTTCTCATGTATTATTAGCAATTGGGTTACCCCAAGAATTTGCACAGGGAGCATTAAGAGTAAGTTTTGGAAGAGAGAATACAAAAGAGGATGTTGACTTCTTAATAGATTCTTTGGAAAGAATCATAAAAGAATTAAGGAGTAAGCGTTGATAGAGAATTGTTTGGGGCGTGAATAATAAAAAGTGAAAAATCGTAACATGATTTGCTCCATACCGTTAGTGTAAAATTAATGTAGGCAAAATATAAAAAATGCCTACATAATTTTTATCTAAAAAATATTGAAAAAAC
>CALXQB010000088.1 GCA_944390445.1 uncultured Clostridia bacterium
ATGTATGTCTGAGATTACTAATAATTTCATTTTTTCATCCTCTCTTTTATATCCATTAATATACTTCTTTTGCATAAGCTATACCTATATTTTTCAACAAAACTCTCACGGCTCATAGAAGTAATCCGTAAACAGCAGGTGTGTTCGAGCTTTTGTTTCAAAATATAGGTATAGCCATGCAAAATTATATCTATTCTGCATATCTAGATATCATAAAAATATGTTGCTTCTAAATCTGCTTCGTGTGTGTACAAAGCAATGGGATATTTTTTGTAAGCTTGTCCAATAGTTCCATATAATTCTTTTGGTTCTGTAAATCCCATATGCCATCTGATTGCATACTTTTCCTCTGGTGTTAATTTTATAAATTCACTTATCATCATCACAGATTTTTCACCGTGGCCATAAGGAATCGTATCATCTACTGTGTAATATGGTACCTTTTCCCATTCTCCTTTGCTATTTTTGGCATTTCGATAATCCACTTTATAAAAATTAATTTTACAAATGTCGTGTAATAATGCAATAATTCTAACAGAATCACTGTCTCCTACTTTATTCTTTAAAATTTCATATACTTTTAAACTATGCTCTAATAATCCACCTTCCCAAGCTCCATGAAATCTTGTACTAGCAGGTGCTTTATAGAAGTCAGAACCTTCTAAGAATAATAATAAAGCATCCATTCCTTCTCTTTTTACTTCTTTTAATAGTTGAATAAATTCTTCTTTCATCTTTATTTTCGTTCCTTTCTCTTTTCTTACATTTTAAATCTTATTTTTCCTTTTCCATCTAGGTAATTTACCTCTGCTATAGCTCCATTGATCATTGTTATTTGTGGTTTTACATGCCCAATATCTACATCATAGATAATGGGAATATTCAGGTCTTCCAAAGCTTGTTTTATTGCTTCTTCTTGTTTCATTCCATAGTCTTCTCTGATCATTAATGGTCTTCCATATAAAATTCCTTTACAATTTTTAAAATAACCTGCTTGTTTTAATTGCCATAAATGTAAAAATACTTGTGGAGAAGTCATCTCAAATACTTCTAAGTACCATACAATTCCATCTTCTTTATATTTTTCTATATAGTCTGCTACTTTATCATATTTTGTTCCAATTAGGTTAATAATCACATCTAAACATCCACCAATACATCTTCCTTGAAAACTAATTTCTTTTTCTCCTTTTAATCCTTTCCATTCTACTTTTTCTGTTAAATGGTATGGTTCATAAGGATTATTTGTTTCTATTCTTGTTTCGTATTTTTCAAAGCTTTTTTGCTCTATTTCTTTTCCTTGTAATAGTTCTAATCCATCTGCTAAGCTTTTATGTAATGGTTCCATTCCATATTTTTTTATATTTTCTCCATATACAGTTGCAATATCTAACATAGTTGTTAATAAAAATAAAATTCCTGTTACATCTGAATACCCTTGCACCCATTTTGGTTTTGTATGTTTTAGTGTTTCCCAATCTATGTAATCTAACATTTCTGCTAAGAAATCTCCACCACTCGCTGCAATTATCATGGATACCTCTTCTTTATTCCACAATTCAAGAAATTGTTCTGCTCTTTCTTTTCCTGTTGAACTTCTCCCTTGAATATCTGTTCTTACATTCTTGGTTTCTAAATAAGAAAATCCCATTTTTTCTAATTGTTTTTTGGCATTATCTAACGTTTTTTTATCAAATTCTTCTGCAATTCCCGCAGAAGGTGCAGTTACCCCAATGGTGTCTCCTTTTTTTATAAAATTAGGATATTGCATATCTACCTCCTTGTGTCTTATTTTATTATATTTTTTTCTTTTTTGTCAATGATTTTTTCTTAAGCACTTCATTTCGTTGACTTTCCAAAGTGGGTATGATAAAATTTAGTTATATAAGTTGATAATAAAAGAAGGGAAATATCTATGAATATTTTAGAATTCATTTTAGATCATAAAGAATATTTAGAAGATTTCATTACAAGAAGTACATACCATTCAAATGCCATTGAGGGAAGCACACTTACCTATGCTGAAACATATGCTATTTTATATAATGACAATCGTTTTAAAATTGAAGGAAAAGAGCCAAAAGAAATATATGAGGCCATTAATCATAAAAAGGCATTAGAGTTGGTTTTTAAGAATTTACAAAATCATGAAGAATTCAATGAAAACTTTATAAAGCAATTAAATGAAACAATTAATAGAGATATTAAGGATACAAAAGGTTATAGGACTGTTCAAGTATTTATTCAAGGTAGTGAACATATTCCACCAGAGCCTGAAAAAATACCAAATTTAATGATGTATTATACTTACAATTATCATCATGATGAGCAAGATATATTTGCAAAAATTGCAAAATATCATGTTGAGTTTGAAAAAACACATCCCTTTGAAGATGGAAATGGAAGAACTGGAAGATTACTTATTAACTATGAATTACTAAAAAATAATTTGCCACCTGTTGTGATAGCAAAAGAAGATAGAGTAAAATATTTTGAACTTTTAAGAAATAATGATGTAAATAATTTTGCTGAATGGTTAAAAGATTTATCTAAGAGAGAAAAAGAAAGAATGGAAAAGTTTGGTTTTAAATTTTAATTTTTTTCTCTATCCTGGCTCCCTTATTTAAGGGAGCTGTCGCATTTATGCGACTGAGGGTTTTACTTTATAGGAAATTGCATTTCCTATAAAGTAAAAAATATAGATGCACAGAAAAATTGCCTTGCAATTTTTCGCATCGACAAATCTTATACGCTTCTTGCTAGACCTTAAATTAATGTAACAAATATTAAAAAGTAG
>CALXQB010000089.1 GCA_944390445.1 uncultured Clostridia bacterium
AACATTCCGTCAAATCCTTTCATATCAACGATTACAGGGTTTCTCTTAAAGTCATAGCAACCACGCATTCAACGTGTTTTGTATAAGGAAACATATCTACTGGTTGCACTTTTTTTATTTCATATTGTTCCTCTAATTTTTTCAAGTCTCTCGCCAATGTTGCAGGATTACAGCTAATGTAAATAATTTTTTTAGGTCTTATCGTTAATAAGGTTTGTAATGTTTTTTCATCACTTCCTTTTCTTGGAGGATCCAAAAATACCACATCTGGCTCTATTTTCTGTTTCTCTATCAATTCTGGGAAAACGTTTTCTACCTCTCCAACATAGAATTCAATATTTTCAATCTGATTGTTTTTGGCATTTTCTTTTGCGTCCTTAATAGCATCTTCTACTACTTCTATCCCATATACTTTTTTAGCAAAAGAGGAGGCAAAAATTCCAATTGTTCCAATTCCACAATATAAGTCAAATACTGTTTCTTTTCCTGTTAGGTTTGCATATTCTATAGCAATATGATATAAAGCCTCTGTTTGAACTGGATTAATTTGATAAAAGGATTTAGGAGATATTTTAAATTCATAATCCCCTAGTGTATCATAAATATATCCATCTCCCCATAAAATTTCTTCTTTTTCTCCTAATATTACATTTGTATTTTTGGAATTGATATTTTTTACAATCGTTTTAATTTCTGGATATTCTTCTTTTAGATACTGTACAAGTTCCCTTTGTTTTGGTAATTGCTCTTGTTTCACTACTAAAATTAGCATAACTTCTTTTGAATATATCCCTACTCTTATTACAATGTGCCTAACAATTCCAATTTCTTTTTCTTCATCATAGCCTGGTATATGATGATCTAATAAAAATTCATAAATAGAATTTGCAATTTTTTGTGCTATCTGGTTTTGAATATAGCATTCTTTTGTTGGCACAATATGGTGAGTTCTCGCAGAAAAAACACCCATGACTGTATTTTGATTACCATCTATTCCCACAGGATATTGTAATTTATTACGATAGTAATATGGGAACCCCATACCTATCGTTTTTTCTACTTTTATGTCTCTTAATTGTTCTTTTTTGAAACAATTTTCAACAGTTTTCTTTTTTATTTCTAATGTTTCATCATATTCTATATGTCTTAATTGGCAACCACCACATTGGCGATTCGTTTTGCATTCTGTTTCTACCCTCTTATTTGAGGGTTCTAATATTTCTATTATTTTTCCAAAAGCATGATTTTTTAAATCCTTTACTATTTTTATTTTGACGGTTTCTCCATCAATCGCATTTGGAATAAAAATTGTTTTATTTTCGATTTTTGCAATTCCTTCTCCTTCATAGCCATTATCTATAATTTTCACAATATATTCTTCATTTTTCTTTAATTCCATTTCATTCACCTTGTTCATTATACCTTTTTTCTATTTCATATGCAACTTTCTATTATTTTTATTTATGGATTTTAAAAAAAATTTTTGCGTTGTCTTGACATTTATGTTGGAAAATGGTATCATTATTATTGTTCTAAAGAAATGCGGATGTGGCGGAACTGGCAGACGCGCTAGACTTAGGATCTAGTGGGAGACCGTGGGGGTTCAAGTCCTCTCATCCGCACCATATTAAAAGACTAACGAAGTTAGTCTTTTTTTCATATATTAACGAGAGGACTTGAAAAGGAGTGGTCAAGTTTCAAGTCAGTTAAGGCTGACTTGAAACGCAGACAAAAACTGTCCTGTGGACAGTTTTTACGACGCGGCTCGCCAAGTCCTCTCATCCGCACCAACGACGTATCTGTTCGAACTAATTGAACAGATAGATACAAATATCATTCTGAAAAGAATGGTATTTTTTTGTTGCAAAAAATTTTTTCAGTTGGTGTCAGATCAGTAAATTAGTTGAAAAGTATAAACTTGTAATGTTTGTAAAGGTTAAACTTATGGAAATGGAAACAACAGAACAAAATAAAGTAGCATTGTATTTATTTAATGATATATATCAAATTAAGTTAAACTTATTGTAAATATAAAAAAAAATTGGTATTATATTAGTATAATAAGTTGTTATTGGAGAAAAATAAATGGAAAATAAAATAAAAAGTATTATAGATAAAGCCACTAAATTAAAGAAAAGCGGAATATCTGATTTATATATAGCAAAATTGGTTCATATAGAACTGGGAAAAATATTAATTTATGACAATAATTATACAGCAAACTTTAATAAAGAAGATGATAAAGAACCTTCTCAAGTAACTAAAGACAGACAAGCAATGATATTAGGAGAAAAAACAGATATATTTAAGAAATCACAAGTATGTCGAGGAATGGCAGAGATATATGTAGCTATACTAAATAAAATTGGTATTAATTCTAAAGTTATGGGGATAGAAAAAAAAGGTGACGTTGAAGGAGCTTTAAGGGAAGATGGAACAATTATTGATGTTCCAGAAATTTATGATTGTTCTTTTAATGATAATTTAGAAATTATTACTGGAAAAAATGAAAAAAGTAACGGATATATTTCAGGTCATTATTGTGCAAAGGTAGAAATAGATGGGCTAGAATACATACAAGATTTCTTAATTGACAGTGCATTATTTAGGATAAAAGTAGGAGAAGCTTCTATAAATGATAGCATTCCTGGGTTCTGCTTAAAAGA
>CALXQB010000090.1 GCA_944390445.1 uncultured Clostridia bacterium
GCTGCTGTAGCTCAGTAGGTAGAGCGCATCCTTGGTAAGGATGAGGTCCCCAGTTCGAATCTGGGTAGCAGCTCCATGAAAAGCTCTGATTTTGACTGTAAAAAGTTAAAATCAGAGCTTTTTATTTGCGAAAAGTTAAAATTAAAATTTACTGAAAATGGGAATTGACGATGATTTGTTGGAAAATCCAACAGTCTTCCAACAAACAAATGTTCGGTGCATAGTAAGTGGGCTAAGAGGTAACCACAGCTATATTTGAGTACCAGAAAAGTCAACGCCTTGTAGCGATTTTACAGCTACAAGGCGTTTTTATTTGTGTTGCTTATTTTGGCGGCAGAGTCTTTGACGCGGCAAGAAGGAGCTGGGCCAGTTGTGGGTTATCCTGCAAGAGTTGCAATGCCTGCTCCAAAGTCGGGTCGGAAGATGCTGCTGAAGCCTGTTTTTGGGGCTCTCCCCTGCGAAAGAAATCTTCTTCCAGCTTTTTTGCGAGATTGCGCCGCACATCGTCATGAGTGTGCGCATAGACATCCGTGACCATCCGAGCCTGTGCGTGGCCAGTATCGCCTTGCACGGCCTTGATGTTGCCATTGCTGATTTCCAGCTTAATAGACGTACTGCAATGCCGGAGACTATGGAAGACAACGGAAGGGAGTCCGGCTTCTTGTATAAAATCTTTGAACTTTTTGGCAATCTGCCTCTCTTCATACGGCCGGCCCGTGTCATGGGCAAATACCAAGTCGAAATCTTGATATGCCTCGGCAACAAAGGTTTTCATTTTATCTTGCTCATTGTGAGTGACAATTAGCGCGTCAATTACAGTTTGAGGCAGAAATATACGCCGGATACTGCTCTCAGTTTTTGGCCCTTTCAGAACAAGGGAGGTTTTTGATTCGCTTTGCTTCCATTCGGGAAAAGTAAGAATTATATCAGAGTGTCCACGGCGTAAAAGGCTTTGTAGGCTGCTTTTATCACAGCGTTTGAGTTCTTTGTTTATGAATACACTGGCAGTGCCATGCTGAACACTTCTCGGCGAAATATCAACACAATCCCAGGTTAGCCCCAAAATCTCGCCGATACGCATCGAGCATCCGATAGCCAGCAGCATGGCCAGCTTCAAGGTGGGGTCGCTGCATAGTTCCAGAGCCATTTTTGCCTCCGTAGGCGTCCAAACATCTCGTTTCTTGGGCTTATGACGAGGCAGAGTAGCCTTTTCAGCGGGATTAGACGGTATGTACTCCCAGGCAACAGCCTGATTCAATGCACTCCGCAATAGGTCGTGTACCTTTTTTACCACAGCAGTGGAGACTCGCTTATCCCTGTTCCTATGCCCTTTTAGCACAACGGCTGGTGTGTCTATTAGATTGTTGTAAAATGTGTCAAGGTCATGGACGGTGAGGTGCTGTAACAGCATATCGCCCAGATATGGTTTGATGTAGTGTTCAATCCGGTGGCGGCTGCATGACAGATAGGAGTCGCCCCAATGGTTGAGACCATATAGCTCTACATACTCGTCCAAATACTCTCCGACGGTGATGTATTCCTTGCGAGTTCTGCCTGCTTTTTTGGGTGGGCGCAGGTCGCCACGGGCGCGCGCCAATTCAATCTCCGCGCAACGGAGATTGGCATCCTCTACTGTTCCAAACCTCTCGAAGAACGGTCTATCATATCCTGGGCAGCGGTATGAGATTTCATACTGCTGTCCTCGTTTTCGTGGTTTCACGTTGCTATCACTCCCTTCAGAGCAAAAAGTCAAAATATTTCCCGACTCCGCTCTTGCGGAGTAAATGGGCGGCAGCGTTTCAAAGCTGCCGCCCACATACTTTAACTGACCCTCGGTTCACCAATAAATTCAATGACTGCGGCCCGGGGGACACGGATGGTGCGGCCAATCTTGATGCAGCGCAACTGGCCCGTCTTGACTAACATATAGGCGCTGTTACGTCCAACGCGGAGCTGCTTAGCTACTTCATCGACAGTCATCAGAGCCGGGAAGGGGGGCGTTGTATAACTACCCATATCAACCACCTTGTCGCTGTTCATATAGATACACCTCGCTTCATAGTAAATAATAAATAGTGGTTGCATACACGAAAGAACTATCCATAATTGCTGCCAAATCGAAAAAAGCTTGTAAGAGAGGCGCATTAGGTATCGACATTGCTATTATGGGGTTGGCTTGTGAGAAAGTGTGTGCGCTGGATACCGCGGTAAAATTCCTTTAGGACAGGAGAGCAGATTCTGTTGAGGTCATTACCTTGATAAAATATATTGCGCCAATTTGCTAAACCATATCGAACAATAAGATACTCTGGTTTGTCCATCTTGTGCTGACTACGGATAGGATTATTCTTATTTTGACAATTCCAGCCACGGGACGGCTCAGACTGCAGAATAGTGAGCAGCTCAGAGATGAATAAAGTCTTTCCTACGGGGGTGCCAGAAGGACACGATTGCTTAAACCACGATTTATAGAGGTCGTGAAGAAATGTAAATGGAAGTAAGTCCCACACGCACTGCGGGAGCATTTCGTTTGCGAACTGCCGTACAGGGTCATTGTATTCTTTATACTCTTGCAGGGCCTCCAGACTGGCGGCCGGCTCGGAGAGCTGGTAGAAATCCATATTTAGGACTTTCCACAAGACGTACTCCAGCGTG
>CALXQB010000091.1 GCA_944390445.1 uncultured Clostridia bacterium
AACATCTGATAGTATCTTTTGCATTTCTGGTCTTGCCTCAATCGTTTCTCCACTTACTTTCTCCCTGTATATTTTTCCTATGCTTAACCCTTTTTTATTTGCTAATTCCAATAATATATGTTCATGTCTAGTAAGAGTTTCTCCTTCGCCTTTTGCCTCTGCCTCTATATCCGCTCTCGATTTTCTTAAATAAATCGCATATTCTCCGGCTCTCATCTAACACTTTTTCGTCTGAATTGCTTTTTATTATTTCTTCCAAAATTTCGCCTTCCTTTTGTCAAATTATCAATTGCCTAAAAACTAATATGTGTCCAATAAAATTACAAATTATTTTCAGAGTATTCTGAAATTTTTTTTATGGTTAAACTTAATAATATATCTATTATTTCTTTATTTTCCTCTTTCGTACCAATATCTCTATCATCAATCCTAATTATAGTAGAGCCACTTTTATATTCATCAATTATCATACATACACCTCTTTTTAATATGTATGCACAAGATAATAAAAATTGAATTATATTTATTCCCTTATTTTATTTATTAATTAAACTCTAATTTGTTTAGATAATGTTTCGATTTTGAAAATATTTTATTAACATATATATGTTTAAAGATTAACAATATTTCTGTTTAAAAAATAAGAACTCCTCTCCATTTTAGGAAAGCAGTTCTATTGATATAATCATAGTTTCATAACTTAAATTACCAAACTCTTTTATTTTCTTTCTACAAATTGTTCTACTCTCATATGAAGATGATATTTTCCCCTCAAGTCTGCTATTTCTTTCATCATTGGAGATTTATGATGTTCATCTAAAGCCTCTTGACTTTCCCATCTATCTATTAAAAGAACGGTTTCTGAATCATCCATCGGGAAAAAGTATTCATATTTCAAATTACCTTTCTCGCTACGCACTCTATCAACAACTCCTGATGATACCATCTTTAAACCTTACTTTTATTATTTCTAACTTTTCTAATCAAAGAAAAGATAATATTTTTCTCTTCTTCTTTAACTTAATAATTTTAAAATTCCTTTATATGTTATTTCATATATTGTTAAATATTCAAATGGAACTTTTGCCTTTTTCATTGCTTCTTTTTGTTTATCCGTTACAAATGTATATGGATATATTCCATACATAAATGGGAAAAATGAAAATATAAAATCTTTCTTTTCCTCTTCTGTCATATCATCAAAATATTTATCAAGACATTTTCCTACAGTTTTTATTGCTGTTCCATAAGCCTCTTTAAATTCCACTAATGCTTCAGTCCTACTATTTTCTTCCATATCATACATATTCATAGAAAGTAATTTTAATAGATTTTTTCTTTTTTCTATTGTATGTGCCAATTTATCTGCAAACATTTCTTTGGTCATTTTAGAATTTTGATTATACACTTCCTCTAATTCTTCTACCCATCTTTCATATTCCCTTTGGAAAAGCGCTAAAAATATTTCTTCTTTTGTTTTATAATAATTATATATAGATGTACGAGAAAATGTAGTTTCTTCTCCTATGTTTTTTATTGTTATATCTTTAAAATTGTTATTTTCGTAAAGTTTTTCACAAGCATTTATAATTTCTTCTCTTCTTATATCAACTATTTCTTTTCCCATATTTTTTCCTTTTCATTTTATATTATTGACACAATGTCATCCGATTATTATATATCACTTTTCTGACATCGTGTCAATCTTTTTTCAAAAAAAGATGTTAATAATTCAAACGATTACTTAATGGGCTAATTCTTCTGTTCCAATATCGTTTAAAATTGCTTTTGATTTTTGGTCTGGCATACCAAATCTTTGTGATAAATATCTAAGAGACGCTGCTAGCTCTCCATCTGGTCCTCCATATTGTGAAATAATAAATTTGGCTAATCTTGGATTTGGACATTTGATATGAATTGGATATTGCAGTGTTTTATTATAGATCCACATCTGAATACATCCCCCTTTCCCATGGCCATGGTTCTTCTAACCATCTCCATTTATTACATGGAAATTCTATTGTTAAAGGTCCAAATACTTTTTGATATTTGTCTGTTAAATCCCTTAGTACTTTACTATATTCTCTGTGTAAACAGAGTGCTTTTTGATCTTCAGGATGGGTGTCTAAATATAATGCTAAATCATTGATAGCAAATTTATAACACATAATATTCTGAAGCATTTCGCTTCTTACATCTTTACAATCATTGTTACACGCATCCATTATTGCACCCCTCCTTAATCTCATTTGCTTCCCTTAAATATTGAATTTCTTCTACAGATTGATTTGCTTCATATGGGCTGACCAATTCTGGGAAAATAGTTCCCATTTTCAAGCCAACACAAGGTGTAAATGTTTTATTCATTTTTTGTCTAGGTACGTAAGCGTGCCCAAACATAGGATAATTGGTAAATAAGTTTTCCTCTTCATCAAACCCACATTTACATTCATCCACACAAGTGTCATATCCAGATGCAACATCATCGCATATATCTTCATAAACATCATTTTTTGTATTGTCATGGCACATGCAATGTTTTCTACATCTACAATTTATTGTATACATGATAAAATTCCTCCTTTTTCTTGTGGTATACTGCATTATATGTGCTTAAAATGCAAAATGTGACAAAAAGGAAGTACTCTTTGCAATAAAGCACTTCCTTTTTTAACTTTATAGGAAATTGCATTTCCTATAAAGTTAAAAATATAGATACACAAAAAAATAAATATGCAATTATTAACGTCGACAAATATTATA
>CALXQB010000092.1 GCA_944390445.1 uncultured Clostridia bacterium
ACACCTGCCGCCCCTGGTCAGGAAGCGTTTTTGACCCCATATTTGACCACAGTCAGGACCGGAACACCCGGAAACAGCGGATTTAAGAGCGTCAAAAAATATTCAATACCAAGAAGAAAGTGCCGAAAAGCACTGTAAATCACCATAAAAAATTTGGTTCAAGCGTTTGGGAGCAAGATGCCGGAAGTTCGAGTCTCCCCACTTGGACCAAAGGACCTCTGGAGTGAAAGCTTCAGAGGGCCTTTGCTTTTATTTGCTGCGGTGCAACTCCTGATCTACTTCCGCCGCATTTGGGTTTCAATTTATTCCATCCAAAATAAAAAGCGGTCTCGTATCAGTGCCATCCGCAGCAGAATTTGTGCAACACCGTTCGGCACAAGGTGATATAATTTTCAGTATACACTGGAGATCGTTAGGCTATATCAAATAGGATCGGGCAGGAGGTTTCCAAATGGAACATACCTATTACAGGATCGGTGAAGTCAGCCGGGTCACTGGAATTTCAAAGAATACGCTTCACTTCTACAACAAAATCGGATTGCTTGTTCCGGATCATATCGATCCTGATAATCAGTACCGCTACTATTCCCTGCGGAACCTGTGGCAGCTGGATATCATTACGACCTGCAGAAAGCTGAATATCCCGCTGGAGACCGTAAGGTAGATCCTCTCCCTGCGGGACAACGGAGAGATCACAAGACTTTTGATGGAATACCGGCAGGAGGCGATCCGGCTCAGCCGGTACTATCAGCAGGTCGCGGAAGATATTTCGTGGTACGGCGAGGAAAAGGAACGGATCGAGCGCCAAAAGGACAGAACGGAGATCCAGAAAAAATGGCTGGAGGAAGAGGTGGTGATCGCGGGCAGCTTCAGCAAAGACGCCCGGTCCTACCATGCCAGCCTGCAGGATGCGGCCAAGGAGGAACTGCGGCACGCCCCTTCCATCAGAAGAAAGTACGGCTATATGCTGGATATGGGCGGGTTGAAACAGGGCAAGGTCACCAAGTGCAGAGAATATCTCAAGCTGGGGCATCAGGAGTACACCCATATTTCCCCGGAGCATCTGTATCGAATCCCGGCGGGAACTTACCTCGTATTCAACTTGCAGATCAGGAATGAGGAGGCCGACTTCTCCCCCCTTTTGGGCTGGCTTGCGCAAAACCGTCAAGAGATCGACGCGGTGTATGCGGAAGAACTGGGCCTTCAGCTGTTCCCCTACCTTGACAATTACTACTGCGAGGTCAGAGCGCACCTGAAAACAGAAAAAAGTTCTTGACCGTGTAGTTACTCCACCCCTTATCCTTGGGAAAGAAAGGGGTGGAAGTCATGGGAGACATACCAATTGGAAAACTATTACTGAAATTATCACCGCCCGTCATGCTGGCGCTGTTGATCCAGTCCATCTATAACATCGTGGACAGCTGCTTTGTCGCGCAATATTCCTTAAGCGGGCTGACGGCCCTTTCCATTATTTTTCCCATTCAGCTCCTGATGACGGCGCTGGGCACTGGGACCGGGACGGGACTGAATATTTTGATCTCCCGCATGGGCGGTAATGGAGACACGGCCCGTCAAAGGGATGTGGTAAAAAGCGGGCTGTATCTGGGAATATGGAATTTTCTGATCTTTACCTGTATCGGGATGCTTTTGATTGGAAGCTACTATACCATATCTTCCAATCAAGCGGAGGTTCGGGCAGAGGGCATCCAGTATGCGCAGATCATTTTTCTGGGCTCGTTTGGCCTGTTTATGGAGTCGAACTGCACCAAACTGTTGCAGGCCAAAGGAAACATGGTGACTCCGATGCTGGCCCAGGTCGCCGGGGCTGTCATCAATCTTGTATTTGACCCGATTTTCATTTTCGGCCTGTTCGGTGCCCCGGAGCTGGGAGTGGCCGGCGCCGCGATCGCAACCATCATGGGACAATGGGCGGCGATGCTGATCACCCTCAGGGCTGTGTTCCGAACCTATGATGTGCGGGGAACCTTCCGCTTCAAAGATTGCATCCAGATCTATCAGAGCGGTTTTCCGTCCATCATCATGCAGTCGCTCTACAGTCGCTCTACACCCTCTATATTGTTGGGCTGAATTTGATCTTAAAGCAGTTTACAGAGGATGCCGTCACCGTCCTGGGGATCTATTATAAGCTGCAGACCTTTTTCTTTATCCCCCTCATGGGACTGCAGCAGGTCATTGTCCCCGTGATCAGCTTCAATTACGGGGCGCATGACAACAAACGGGTGAACGATACGCTCCGGTACTCGATTCTGATCTCCTGCAGCGTGATGGCATTGGGGACGTTCATCTTTATGGCTTTCCCAAAAGAATTGATTTCGATTTTTGCCGGCAGCACGCCAATTTTGAACATTGGAACGCTGGCCCTGCGGATCATATCCGTCAGCTTTCTTCCCGCCAGCCTTGCGATGATGTTTACGGTTTACTTCCAGGGGATCGACAAAGGGAAATGCAGTGTTTTCATCACGGTGCTGCGGCAGATCATCCTTTTGGTTCCGCTGGCCTGGCTGTTTCACTTTGCGGGGCTCAACTATGTGTGGCTGACCTTTCCGGTCACTGAGAGCATTGCCATGTGTTGTTGCTGTTTTCTCTATCACAGATGTATCTGCGCGAATATCACAGACCGCGTTCCATAGTATTTTAAGAAATTCAGTCTCAAACTGAATTAAAATAACGGATATAGACTTTCAGCTGTATATTCAGAACGCTCCCTGCGATATCTTGGCGGAGTCCTCAGTTTTATGCTGTTAAACTGCATCGTTTACCTTCAACGCTGACAGAGCCTGTGATCCACGCGTGCCTGTGTAGCAGGGAATCTGCGTCTTGATCTTTTCATAAGGATACATACTTTCTGGCGAAACGAAACCACCCCATTCCAGCCTGAACATAGGCTTGGGGATGGGATGGTTTTCTGATAATTGGTTTATGAATCAAACAAAGAGAGCAGTCTGTTGATCCTCTTATGCGCAGTCTGGAAGGTGACTTCCACGCTGCCCCTGCCCAGGGCAGAGGCCAAACTGTCAGAGTCATTGATTTGGCCCAGGGTGGTGTAGGAGTGAAAACTGGAGAAGCTCTCATAGAACAGCGCCAGGCAGTCAGTAGCCTGTGTTTCCGCACCCCTGGCAAACCTGGTGACAGCGGGCATGGATCTGGTGTGGAAAATGTTTTCCAAAGCGGCGGAAAAGTTTTTGGAAGCGGTGCGGGTGCAACTTGTGCCGCAGGCAGATTAAACATGAAAAAGAGTGAGCAACCGTCTTAAAAGAAGATTGCACACTCTTTTAATTTACTTATTTGGCTAAAGGCGGATGATAGGACACTTTCTCTCCCAGAGAACTAGTCAGCGATAATCGCGGGACGCTCTCTCCATGCTCACCTGTCAGATGCACGGTCATCCCCGTTCATTTTTCCGCCTTTCTCATCAGAGGGAAGGGTGTGCCATGCCGGAGGTTTCTTGCGGCGTGTAAACAGCCTTTTGATTTGACCTAAGATTGCTTCAATCAAATGGAACCACAGATTGCCAAATAGGAACACCGCCGCAAGAAGCAGCAGAAATGCTCCAATTTCTCCCAAAGGCATTTTTACCTCACTTTGTTGCAAATTGGTTCATAAAGAAGTCGGTAAAAGCGGCCAGCTCCTCATCCTGCGACACATAGACATACAGTTTTTCATCCTCCAGCCAGTCGTAGGCGTTGATGCCGATATACCCTTTTTTGTCTGGATAAATGATAAAAGCCTCGGTGGGGTATTTGTTGCGGTAGGCTTTCAGAATTTCAGAGCGGCGGTAGTAGGTCGGGTCACCACAGCCGGAGAGGTCGGGTACCGTGGGAACGACCACAATCGTTTGACTGGCCTCGTTCCAGCCCACAATCAGGTTTCCGATTTTCGTTTTGCTACCATGGACAAACCCGTAGTTGAACCGGCTTACATCCTCGGTATAGCCGAAAATCAGCCTGTAGCTGTCCCCGTCTTCCACCACCTGGTTAAAGAGAGCCCGCATTTTTTTCGCGTTTGCATTACTCTTTTCCATGTCGATCTCCGGCCCCTTGAACAACTTGCTGAACAGTCCCATGATTGTTTCCTCCTTAAATGTTTTGATGTTTTTATATGAAACTGTGTCGGGCAGTACCCACAGCCTCATCTATTTCGTAAGTATGCGGTTCAATCTCTATGCAGGCACATTAAAATCGTTCTAGTATTTCAGGGATGGGGTTTCTCAAATCCTTATCGTATGTTCTCCCTGCTGCGTTTTACGTGGCCATATAAAATAAAAATAATTTTATAAATTTGTTTTTATTTTGCCTGAAAAGAAATCCGTCTGAATATAACGCCGAAACATAATATTGAGACGGATGTTTATTTCCACTTTTCAAGGGGTGGGGTCTGTTTTCAATTTCTCCAAGGCGTCCACAATCGCATTCAGCTGAAAATCTACCGTTTCATCCGCGGCTTCCGGGACAAACAGGGGAAGCGTATTGGGGATGGCTCTGCGTACCACCATCGCGGTCAAGCTTAAATTTGTAAATAGGTTGATTCTTGCGGTATCTGCCTTGATGCCAAAGTTTTCTAAAATTTCTCCGAAAAGACGGCGCTGTTTTTGGCGAAACACTTGATAGCTCTCTTTTGACAGGCGCTTGAAAATCAGCTGCTGTTCTTCGATGGTTAAAACTGCAATGCCGTTTTCCTCGCCATAGCAGCAGGCGTGGAGAAACTGCTTCACAGCCTCGCGCCAGCTCAGTGCGGGGTCGGCCATCAGCGCCTGCACATATTGGATGATTTTGGGCTGCTGCAAGTAAAGGGTCTCGACGATCAAATCTTCCTTCGTGGAGAAAAAAGAGTAGAAGAACGTCCGCGAGATCCCAACTTTTTTATATACCTGTTCCACCGTCGTGTGCTGGATGCCCTGCTTTGCCATCAGCTCAAGCCCGACTGCAACAAGCTGCGTTCTGATGCGCTCTCTGTCCTCCTCCGAATATGCTACCTTCGGCACGCCGTCACCCCCCTCTCGTAAAATAAAAACAAATTTACTGATTTGATTTTATTTCATCATACCATATTCCATCGGATAATACAAGGGTGAAACACAAACGGTCTGATCTGTTCCATGACGCGTTTGCAGAAGTGCTTTCTTCCAGTGGGACCGTGTGGTACAATATAGGTCCAGATTTACGACTTTACTGGATGGGACGACAGACCGTTATCCCTTGGAATGGGGGCAAAAAGGATGGACAAAATGATGTGGCAGGGGCATAAGCCGGACAAAATCCAGGTCCGGGGCGCCAGAGTCCACAATTTGAAAAATATTGACGTAGAAGTTCCGCTGAACCAGATCGTCGGCATCGCCGGGGTTTCAGGCTCCGGAAAATCCTCTCTGGCGCTGGGGGTTTTGTATGCCGAGGGCTCCCGGCGGTATTTGGAGGCCCTGTCTACCTACACCCGCCGCCGGATGACCCAGGCGGCCAGGGCGGACGTGGACGAAGTGCTGTATGTCCCGGCGGCCCTGGCCCTCCACCAGCGGCCCGGCGTGCCGGGAATCCGCAGTACCTTCGGCACGGGGACGGAGCTGCTCAACAGCCTGCGGCTGATGTACTCCCGCCTGGCCAGCCACCGCTGCCCCAACGGGCACTATGTGCCGCCCTCCCTGGCGGTGGCGGCGGGGCAGGAGCTGACCTGCCCGGAGTGCGGCGCCCATTTCTATGCCCCCGGCGCCGAGGAGCTGGCCTTCAACAGCCAGGGGGCGTGCCGCACCTGCGGCGGCACCGGCGTGGTGCGGGCGGTGGACCGCTCTACCCTGGTCCCCGACGAGTCCCTGACCATCGACGAAGGGGCGGTGGCCCCCTGGAACAGCCTCATGTGGTCGCTGATGACCGACGTGTGCCGGGCCATGGGCGTGCGGACGGACGTGCCCTTCCGGGAGCTGACGCCGGAGGAGAAGGACATCGTCTACAACGGGCCGGCGGAGAAGAAGCACATCCTCTACCGGGGCAAAAAGCTGGACCAGGCCACTGAGCTGGACTTCACCTATTTCAACGCGGTCTACACCGTGGAAAACGCCCTGTCCAAGGTGAAGGACGAGAAGGGCATGAAGCGGGTGGAGAAGTTCCTGAAGGAGGCCGTGTGCCCCGACTGCGGCGGCACCCGCCTGTCCGAGGCGGCCCGGGGGCCCCGGCTCCGGGGCATCGGCCTGGATGAGGCCTGCAAAATGTCCCTGGAGGCGCTGGTGGGCTGGGTGGCCGGGGTGCCCGCATCTCTGCCGGCGGAGATGCGCCCCATGGCGGAGCGCATCTGCGAGTCCTTCCAGACGGTGGCCCGGCGGCTCATGGAGCTTGGGCTGGGGTATCTGACCCTGGACCGCGCCGCCGCCACCCTCTCCACCGGGGAGCGGCAGCGGATGCAGCTGGCCCGGGCGGTGCGCAACCGCACCACGGGGGTGCTGTACGTGCTGGACGAGCCCTCCATCGGCCTGCACCCGGCCAACATCGCGGGGTTGACGGCGGTGATGGACGACCTGGTGGCGGACGGAAACTCCGTGCTGCTGGTGGACCACGACGCCCAGATCCTGTCCCACGCGAACTGGATCATCGAGATGGGGCCGGAGGCCGGGACCCGGGGCGGCCGGGTGATTGCCCAGGGCACCGTGGAGGAGCTGGCCGCCGATGGAAGCTCCCAGATCGGCCCTTTCCTGTCGGGAGAGAGTAAACCCATCGCACGGCCCCAGGCCGGGCCGGAGGCGGTGTTTGCGGAGGGGACCATCCACCTGGAGACCGGCGCGATCCACACAGTAAAACCCCTGGCGCTGGATCTTCCCAAGGGCAGGCTCACGGTGGTGACGGGGGTGTCCGGCTCCGGCAAGACCACGCTGATTCTGGAGAGCCTGGTGCCGGGCCTGGAGGCGATGACGGACGGAAAACCGATGCCGCCCCATGTGAAGGCGGTGGAGGCGCCGGGCATCCAGCGGGTCAAGCTCATCGACGCGACCCCCATCGGCATCAATGTCCGCTCCACTGTGGCCACCTATGCCAACGTCCACGATGAGCTGCGGAAGCTCTACGCCCGGAGCCCGGAGGCCAAGGCCCTGGGGTACAAGGCGGGGGACTTTTCCTACAACACGGGGAAGCTCCGCTGCCCGGTGTGCGACGGCACCGGCTCTATCAGCCTGGACGTCCAGTTCCTGCCCGACGTGGACATCCCCTGCCCGGAGTGCCGGGGCTCCCGATATGGAAAGGATGCGGGCCGGGTGCGGCTCAAGACCCGCTCCGGGGCGGCATTCACCCTGCCGGAGCTGATGGACATGGACATCCACATGGCGCTGGACGCCTGCACCGACTGGAAGGTGGTCCGCCAGCGGCTCCAGGTGCTGGAGGATCTGGGCCTGGGCTATCTGACCCTTGGGGAGGACACCCCCAGCCTCTCCGGCGGGGAGGCCCAGCGGCTGAAGCTGGCCAGCGAGATGGGCCGGGGCCAGGAGGACACGGTCTTTGTCTTTGACGAGCCCACCATCGGCCTGCACCCGCTGGATGTGCGGACGCTGCTGGGGGTGTTCCAGACCCTGCTGGACAGCGGCGCCACTGTGGTGGTGATCGAGCAGGACCTGGATGTGATCCGCAGCGCCGACTACCTGGTGGATATGGGCCCGGGCGGCGGCGAGTCCGGCGGCGAAATTGTGGCGGCCGGCCCGCCCGCCCAGGTGAAGCAGAATCCCCGAAGCATCACCGGGCGGTACCTGTAAGATGGGCGTGAATGGCCTTGCTTTAAATATTGAGAGCTCTTGTCCTTCAAAGGGGAGGCCTGACGCCCAGATAGGAGCGCATCCAAAAACGAAAAAGAGAGACCACAAAATCCCAGGGGCGGACAAACATAAGCACAAAAAATCGGGCAGGCACCGCAGTTCTCCGGTATGCTGGATGTCAGAAGGACGGTGTGACCAATGGATTGGGTAGCAAGCATTCATCAGGCGATTCAGTATATCGAGGAGCATCTCCGGGAGGAGCTGACCATCCGGGAGATCGCACAGCAGGCGGCCCTGGCTCCCTTTTATTTTCAGAAGGGGTTTTCCATGCTGTGCGGCATGACGGTGGGCGACTACATCCGCCAGCGCCGGCTCTCCGCCGCCGGGCTGGAGGTCCTCACGACGGACCGGAAGATCATCGACATTGCGCTGGAGTTCGGCTATGACTCGCCGGACAGCTTCACCAAGGCCTTTACCCGCTTCCACGGCCTCACACCTGCCGCACTGAGAAAAAGCGGAGGCGCGGCCCGCTCCTTTGCTCCGCTGAGGATCAAAGTGACATTGGAAGGTGGTCAAAACATGGATTGCAGGATTATGAAAAAAGAGGCGTTTACAGTGCTGTGCCGGGCCAAGACATTCAAGTACGAGGACGCCGCCGTCCAGGTGCCCCAGTTCTGGGCGGAGCACTTCCGCACGGGCGGGGGTAATGTGGTGTGCGGCATGTACGGCATCAACCTGGACGAGAGCATGGGCGGCAACGAGTTTGAATATCTCATTGCCGACAACTACGACCCCGCCCGGGAGATTCCGGAGGGCTTCACCACCCGCACCATCCCGGCCCACACTTGGGCGGTGTTCCCCTGTACGGGAAAGATGCCCCAGGCCCTCCAGGGGCTGAACCAGCAGATCTTTTCCCAGTGGCTGCCCACGAACCCCGACTACAAGATCGCTGCCGGCATCAATGTGGAGCTGTACAGCGACGCCAGCAAGTTTGAACAGGGCACCCAGGATCAGGACTACTACTGTGAGGTCTGGATTCCGGTGGAAAAGAAATAGAGCGCTCCTTGTGCGTCAGGCCCCCGGCGGAAAGTCGGGGGCCTGACGTATTGGCTGGTCCCCCGGCCTCCGCCCGGCAGAAGCGGCCCGCCGCGCCCCCAAATTGGACTGGGGCTTGCTCCGTTCAGCCAAGCCGTGTATAATGCGGGAAAGAACAAAACAGGCAGAGAGGTCTGCGGATGTGCATGCTCATGCTGAGCAGCAGCTTCACCACGGCCGGCAACATGTCCCAGACCCTGTCTGAGCTGACCGAGGCATGTGTTTCGTTGGCCTCCGGTCGTGGCCATATGGGAACAATCGCAGGACGGAGAGAGGTGCGATATGGCAAACACCACAAAGCAGGCGCTGGAGGAGTCCCTGAAGCACATGCTGCTGAAGAAGCCTCTGGACAGGATCACCATCCGGGATATTACCGAGGACTGCGGTGTCAGCCGCATGGCTTTCTACTACCATTTCAAGGACATCTACGACCTGGTGGAGTGGGCCTGCATCGAGGACGCCTCCAAAGCCCTCCAGGGGAAAAAGACCTATGAGACCTGGCAGGAGGGGCTTTTGCAGATTTTTGAGGCGGTGCAGGAAAACAAGCCCTTCATCCTCAACGCCTACCGCTGTATCAGCCGGGAGCAGATGGAGCGGTTCCTCTACCAGCTGACCTACGGCCTGATCCGGGGCGTGGTGGAAGAGCAGAGCCGGGGGACGGCTGTCTCTGAGGAGGACAAGTCCTTTATCGCGGAATTTTACAAGTACAGTTTTGTAGGGGTTATGCTGGACTGGATTCGTCAAGGAATGACCGACGATCCCCGGGTGTTGACGGGAAAGATCAGCGCCGCCATGCGGGGAAGTATCGCCAACGCCATCCGAAATTTTTCGGAAACAGAATAAGAGCCGCTTTACAATCCGGGCCCGATGATTAGTTT
>CALXQB010000093.1 GCA_944390445.1 uncultured Clostridia bacterium
TTTTCAATGTGCTTTTTTACAATTTCTGGATAATGTTTTCATATTCTATTTTTTCATAGATTACTTTACACTATCTTAAACATTTTACTATATTTCAGTCTACTGGTCAATAATTTCTTTACCATTTGGTTATATTATTTTAAGAGGTGATCTTATGTTTAAACCAAATGGAATTTATTATGAGAAAGAAATTATAAATTATCCATTAGGAAAAGAACTATTAGACAAATATACCAAACAAAATATTCCTATGTATGTTATTGAAAATCATAATAATATTTTAGAAATGCGTCAGAAATCTAATTCCGAATTTCCTCAATTAAAGAAAAATATCATCATTGGTATTCGAAAAACACATCATTATGTAGAGAATCATAAGGTATCTGATTTTCTAGTTCCTTATACTTCTTCTGGTTGTACTGCAATGTGCTTATATTGCTATCTTGTTTGCCATTATAATAAATGCTCCTATCTAAGGCTTTTTGTAAATCGTGAACAAATGCTAGAAAAAATGATAAAAACAGCTGAAAAAAGCGAGAAGAATCTTGTTTTTGAAATTGGAAGTAATAGTGATTTAATTTTAGAAAATACCATTACCAATAATTTAGTGTGGACAATTGAAAATTTCTCTCACGCCAAAAACGGCATGCTCACTTTTCCTACTAAATTTGACATGGTTGATCCCATTTTGAATATAAAAGGGAAAGAAAAAGTCATTATACGTGTTAGTGTCAATCCTGAAGAAATTATCCAAAAGGTTGAGTTTGGAACATCACGTTTAAAAAATAGAATTCAAGCAATTAAAAAACTTAAAGAGGCAGGTTATCAAGTAGGTATTTTAATTGCACCTATTATTCTAGTAGACAATTGGGAATTTTTATATGAAGAACTCATAAAAGAACTAGCAAATACTTTAGATACACAAACCAGAAAAGATATTTTTTTTGAATTAATTTTCATGACTTACAGTTATGTGCATAGAATGATTAATCAAGAAGCTTTTCCTAACCACATTCGTCTATTTGATCCTAATATGATGTCTGGTAGAGGTAAAGGAAAATATATGTATAAAAAAGAAATACGTGATAAAGCGAAACAGTTTTTTTTAGATAAAATGAAATACTATTTTCCAAATAATACAATTTTGTATATTGTTTAGTTTTTGGTAAGTGCTTCTATCATTAAACAAATACCATCTTTTAACCCATTTTTATAATATTGTTCATTCATATTAGCATGTACTTCATTTACCAATTCGTTATATTCTGAAAATGTTAATAAAATCTTTTCTTTTGTTTTTTCAAAAGTTTCTGGTATGTTTTCTATCGTTGCTTGAAAATTATTTTTCATTTGAGCTAATTTTTTTAATTTTTCAGAATCAAGTTGTGATAGATTTGCTATTTTATCTTCTCTTGCCAAAAAAAATTCATTCACCATATTTTCATTTAAAAATCGTTTTAAGTCGAATTCTGTCAAGTCTCTTCCACCTCCTTGCTCATGATTTTAACTCGTATTATTTTCTTTGTCAACTCATTTGAGTTAATTTTTTCATTCTATTTTTGTTATACTGACAGGCAAAGAGGTGGGGGCATGTTTTTATCTGAAGCAATTGAAAAAAGGATTTCAAATCTTTGTATCGAACGAAATATTACCTTAAATAAATTATCGACTATATGTGGAATTACACAATCGACTTTAAACAATTTAGTCCATAGGGATAACAAAAGTATTACTGTGTTAACAGTCCTTAGAATTTGTAATGGATTGCAGATGAATATGAAAGATTTCTTTGATGACCCTCTATTTCAAAACTTGGATGATGATTAAATTTCTAAATCGGTGAGAACTTTCTCTTGTCCCATCGAGAACGCTTCTTCCTGAGATGGAGACAACATACATATATATTTAATGAATAGTGAATAATTAATAATTTTTTTCGGGTGGTTTCTTCGTAGAACGGGTCGGCGAGGGCGCCGACACCCTACACTAATTATTCATTATTCGCTATTTTTAAAGAATGGGCGAAAATCATCGCCCATTCTCTTCATTTTTGTTATTTATCTTTCGTTATTTCTTCTTTTTCTTGTAACTTACAAGTAAGCCCACTGTTATGGCTAATACGATTTGTATTGTTCCAATAACTACAATTTTATCGTTTCTGTCTAGTCCTGTTGATATCGTTACTATCATTTTAGCTCTTGAGGAGTTGTCCTCTTTGTAGATATCTTCATATCCTGCCGGATTACTTATGTTGCTTAATATAACTAGATTATCTTTTTCTCCAAAGTTGTCTGCCTCTTTGTTCCATCTTAATACAATGTCTATTTCTTTGTATTCTCCTGGCTGAATGGTTTCGTCTTGTAGTTCTGTTGTTGTTAAGATTCCTTTGCTGTCTTCCCATACGATGCTATTGTCTTCTTGGTAGAAGGTGTATCCATTTGGTATGACTTCTGTTATGGTGTTTACATTTCCTTCTATTTCTCCTACGTTACTGATTCGTATTTTGTACTTAATTGTGATATCTGCTGTTTCGACTTTGCTTCTATGCATTTCTACTTTGAATAGTTCGTCTTTTGTCGCTAGACTTTCTCCTCCTTGTGATATTCCATCCATTGTTACACTGTCTACCCATTTGTCTACTTTTAGGTTGAATACTTGTTTTTCATAATAGTAAATAATTGTGATTTTTTCTTCTGTCATGGTTCCTTCTGTGTTGTTTGTGCTTTCCACAAATTTGTAATATGGTATTTCTTTTGCTTCTGTTTTGTATTCATCTCCTACATGTCCTTGCATACTTTCGTTTTCTACTAATGGGTTATTGGTTCCTTTTTCTAAGTATTGTACCTCTATTTCTGCTTTCTTTGCATAGTAGTAAGTTACTGTAATGTCTTTATCTTCCATTTCTCCGGTTTTATTTTTTGGTTCTTCTATTAGGTCATATCCGTCGAATTCTTTTGCTTCTGTTTCATATGGATCACCTTCGTATCCTTTGATTTCTTCTTGATATAGTTCTTCTCCTGTTTGTTTGTCTACATATTTTACGATTACTTTTGCTTCTTTTATGTAATAGTATTTTACAGTAATTTGGTCTTCTGTCATTTGTCCTTTGGCATTGGTTGGTAACATACTGTTTCCTTCTTCGTCTTCTTCTACTAGCTTATATCCTTCTATGTCTCTTGGTGGTATATCATATTCGTCTCCTATTTTTCCTGAATGTGTTTCTTCTATGATAATTTTATTATTGCTAATATCGATATGTTCTTCTTTTACTCCTCCTGCTACTGGGATATAGTAGTATTGTACTACTGTTTCTGTGTTATAGCTTCCGTCTTCGTTTCTTGTTACTTCCATGCTTCCTTTGTAGTTGTCTGGCATTTTTTCTAATACATAGTCTTCAAATTCTTTTGCTTCTGTTTCGTATGGATCGTTTTGGTGTCCTTGTATGATTTCATCTTCTGTTAATTTGTCTCCTGTTAGTTTGTCTATGTATTCTACTCTTACACTTGCTTTTCTATGGTAATAGTATACTACTTCTATAACTTCATCTTTTTTCATGTTTCCTTCTGCATTTTCTGGTAACATTGAGTTTCCTTCTTCGTCTTCTTCTACTAAGTCATAGTTCTCAAATGTTTTTGATGAAACGTTATAATAGTCGTTTTCATTTCCTTCATGATGAATTGCTTCTATGATTGGAGTTCCTGTTATGATATCTATATGTCTTTCAATGACTCCTGCTGATTGATGTACATAGTAGTATCTTAATATGATTTCTTTTTCTGTCATGTAGCCATTTGGCTTTTCTGGTGATTCGTCTAATACATAGCCTTCGAAGTTTTTGGATTCTGTGGTATAGTAGTCTCCTACTTTTCCTTCTTTGGTTTCTGTTTCCAATATTTCATTTGTATATTTGTCTATGTGTAGTACGGTTACTTTTGTGTTTTTTGCATAGTAGTAAGTGACTGTAATTGGTTCTTCTGTCATGGTTCCTGTTGTTTCTCCTTCTACTGTTACAAATGTGTATCCTTCTATTTTCTTTTGTTCTGTTGCATAGTCTTTTCCTACATACCCTTCTTCTACATATTCTGGTTGTTCTGTTAGCACCTTGTTTGTGCCTTGCTCTAAGTATTTGGTGATGACTTGTGTATTTTTTGCATAATAGTAGGTGATTGTGATTGGTTCTTTTGTCATGGTTCCTGTTACTTCTCCATCTACTGTTACAAATGTGTACCCTTCTATTTCTTTTTGTTCTGTTGCATAGTCTTTTCCTATATACCCTTCTTGTACATATTCTGGTTGTTCTGTCAACACCTTGTTTGTGCCTTGTTCTAAGTATTTTGCTGTTACTTTTGTGTTTTGTGCATAGTAGTAGATAACTGTAATAGTTTCCTCTGTCATACTCCCTGATAGGTTATTTGTGTCTGCTACATAGGTATATCCTTCTATTTCTTGTGGAGCTGTCATGTAGAATTTTCCTACGTAGCCTTCTTGTACATATTCTGGTTCTTCACTTAGTACAATGTCTGTTCCTTGTTCTAGGTATTTGGTAATGACTTTTGTATTTTTTGCATAGTAGTAGATTTTTTCTTGTTCTTCTTCTGTATAAATTCCGGTTGGGTCTTCTGGTCCTCTTATGAAAGTATATCCTGGAATTTCTTTTTTGTCTTCGCTTACGTCAAATGACTCTCCTACAATTCCTTCTTTTACTACTGGTGTTGCTATGTCTTCTTCGTCTTGATGATTGATGTCTACATATCTTACTTCTACAGTTCCTGGTATTTTTTCTATGGTATTTGTAATGGTAATTTCTTTTTTGTTTGTTTCTCCTTCTATGTTTGTAATTTCTCCTACTTTTTTACCATAGTTAAATAGGTCATTTGTACTTACTTCTTGTTCATCTGCTGTGTAGACAATTTCGTCTCCATTTTCATCATATTTTGGTAAGTTTGTAAAAGTATAGCTGTCTTCTCCTGTTATGCTAATTGGATCACTTCTTGTTTCTTCTTGGGTTGCTGTGTTGATTACTTTTAAGATTAAGAAGTCTGGTCGTTTTTCATAGATATCGTCTTTATCTACCCATTCTTTGTAAACTGTTACTTCTATCGTATCTTCTGGTCGTACGAATTCGTTTGTTATTGTGAAACCATTATTTATATCTCCAGTTACATCTTTTAGTTGATAGAATTTGTATTCTCCTATTTCTGTTACGCTATAATTGATAATATTTCCATCACTATCGTATTTTGGTAAATCTTCAAAGGTATATGTCCAGTTTTCACTTTTCTTTATCTGCCCTTCTCTTACAGTATCTCCTGGTGTGTTGACACTTCCAGTCACTACTGCTGTTATTTCTTCTGGTCTTTTATCTGCTTGTTCTTCTGTATCTTTCCATACCTTTGTTACTGTGATATCTACGTTATCATCTGGAAGGATGAATTCATTGGTAATGGTAAATCCACCTGCTTGATCTCCTGTTATTTCTTTTAATTGATAGAAGTCATTTACTCTTTCTTCTGTTACAGTATATACAATCTCATCTCCATTGCTATCGTATTTTGGTAAGCCTGTAAATGTTTTTGTCCAGCCTTCTTCTGCTTTGATGACTTCTGTTTTTACAGTATCATTTTCAGTTGTTAATGTTCCTGTTAAGCTTACTGTTACTTCTGTTGGTCTTTTATCTTGTTGTTCTGCTGTGTCTTCCCAGGCTTTTGTTACTGTTACCTCTATCGTGTCATCTGGTCGTATGAATTCATTGGTAATTGTAAATCCATTTGTTTTGTCTCCTGTTACTTCTTTTAATTGATAGAAGGCACTGTTTTCTTCTTCTGTTACAGTATATGCAATTTCATCTCCATTGCTATCGTATTTTGGTAAGTCTATAAATGTCTTTGTCCAGCCTTCTTCTGCTTTAATGACTTCTGTTTTTACAGTATCATTTTCAGTTGTTAACGTTCCTGTTAAGTTTACTGTTACTTCTGTTGGCCTCTTATCTTGTTGTTCTGCTGTATCTTCCCAGGCTTTTGTTACTGTTACCTCTATTGTTTCTGTTAGGCGTACGAATTCATTGGTAATCGTAAATCCACTTGTTTGATCTCCTGTTACTTCTTTTAGTTGATAGAATGCATAACTTCCTTCTTCTGCTACTGTGTAAGTAATTTCTTCTCCATTGTTATCATATTTTGGCAATCTTGTAAATGTATGTGTCCAGTTTTCTGATTCTTTTATGTCGTATCTCTGTGTGGTTCCTCCTCCAGTAATTACTGCTGTAATAAATTCAGGTCTTTTATCTTGTTGGTCAGCAGTATCTTCCCATGCTTTCGTTACTGTTACATCAACCGTATCTCCCGGAAGTACGAATTGGTTAGTAATTGTAAAGCCGTTTGTCATGTCTCCTGTTATTTCTTTTAATGTATAGAACTCATAGCTTCCTTCTTCTGTAATACTGTATACAATTTCATCTCCATTGACATCATATTTTGGTAAATCTTCAAAGGTATGTGTCCAGTTTTCTGTTGCTTTTACATTATATCTTCTTACTGTGTCATTTGCAGTTTCTAAAGTTCCTGTTACCACTGCTGTAATTTCTGCTGGTCTTTTATCTTCTTGTGCTGGTATATCATCCCAGGCTTTTGTTACTGTTACCTCTATCGTATCATCTGGGCGTACGAATTCGTTAGTAATCGTAAAGCCACTTGCTTGATCTCCTGTTACTTCTTTTAATTGGTAAAAGTCACTGTTTTCTTCTTCTGTTACTGTATATACTATCTCATCTCCATTGACATCATATTTTGGTAAGTCTGTAAATATCTTTGTCCAGCCTTCTTCTGCTTTAATTATTTCTGTTTTTACAGTGTCATTTACAGTTGTTAATGTTCCTGTTAAGCTTACTGTTACCTCTGTTGGTCTTTTACCTTGTTGTTCTGCTGTATCATCCCAAGCTTTTGTTACTGTTATATCTATCGTGTCATCTGGGCGTATAAATTCATTAGTAATGGTAAATCCATTTGTTTGGTTACCTGTTACCTCTTTTAATTGATAGAAATCATTTACTCTTTCTTCTGTTACCGTATATACAATTTCGTCTCCATTGACATCGTATTTTGGTAAGTCTGTAAATGTTTTTGTCCAGCCTTCTTCTGCTTTGATGATTTCTGTCTTTACAGTGTCATTTGCAGTTTCCAATGTTCCTGCTAAGCTTACTGTTACCTCTGTTGGTCTTCTATCTTGTTGGTCTGCTGTATCTTCCCAGGCTTTTGTTACTGTTACCTCTATTGTTCCTGTTGGACGTACGAATTCGTTCGTTATCGTAAAGCCAGTTATTTCATCTCCTGTAATTTCTTTTAGTTGATAGAAGCTATTTACTTCTTCTTCTGTTACTGTATAGTTAATTTCATCTCCGTTGACATCATATTTTGGTAAATCCTCAAATGTATATGTCCAGTTTTCTCTTGCTTTTATGTTATAGGTTCTTGTGATATCATTTGCTGTTTCTAGGGTTCCTGTTATTTTTGCTGTGATTTCTAATGGTCTCTTACCTTGTTGCTCTGCTGTGTCTTCCCAGGCTTTGGTTACTGTTACATCTACCGTGTCAATTGGACGTACAAATTCATTGGTAATGGTAAAGCCAGTTTCTACATCTCCTGTTACTTCTTTTAATTGATAGAACTCATAGTCTCCTTCTTCTGTTACGGTATAAGTTATAACATTTCCGTTACTATCATATTTTGGTAAATCTTCAAAAGTATATGTCCATCCCTCTGCCTCTTTTACATTATATCTTTCTGTTCTACCATTTCCACTTACTACTGCTGTGATTTCTGTTGGTCTCTTACCTTGTTGTTCTGTTGTATCTTCCCATGCTTTTGTTACTGTAATGTCTACTGTGTCTGTTGGTTGCACAAATTCATTGGTAATGGTAAATCCGCTTCCTGCATTTCCTGTAACACCTTTTAATTGATAGAATTCATAGCTTCCTTCTTCTGTTACACTATATACAATTTCATTTCCATTAACATCATATTTTGGTAAATCCTCAAAGGTATGAGTCCAATTTTCTGTAGCTTTTATATTATATCTTTCTACTGTGTCATTTGCAGTTTCCAAAGTTCCTGTTATTACTGCTGTAATTTCTGCTGGTCTTTTATCTTGTTGTTCTTGAGTATCTTCCCATGTTTTTGTTACTGTTACATCTATTGTATCTTCTGGACGTACGAATTCATTCGTTATCGTAAAGCCAGTTTCCATACTACCTGTTACTTCTTTTAGTTGGTAAAATTCATAGGTTCCTTCTTCTGTTACCGTATAGATAATTTCTTCTCCATTGCTATCATATTTTGGCAAATCTGTAAAGGTATATGTCCAATTTTCTGATGCTTTCACATCTTGTTTTTGTGTAATTTCTCCTCCTGTAATGACTGCTTTTATTGTATCTGGTCTCTTATTTTGTTGCTCTATTGTATCATCCCAGGCTTTTGTTACAGCTACTTCCACAGTATCTCCTGGAAGTACAAATTGGTTCGTAATCGTAAAGCCACTTTCTATATTTCCCGTTATTTCTTTTAAAATATAGAATTCATAGGTTCCTTCTTCTGCTACTGTATATACTATCTCGTCTCCATTGCTATCGTATTTTGGTAAATCTTCAAATGTATGTGTCCAACCCTCTGATGCTTTTACATTATATCTTTCTGTTTTACCATTTCCACTTACTACTGCTGTTACTTCTGGTGGTCTTTTATCTTGTTGTTCTGCCGTATCTTCCCATGCTTTTGTTACTGT
The DNA here is from genome assembly GCA_944390445.1 of uncultured Clostridia bacterium. Classification (GTDB taxonomy): domain Bacteria; phylum Bacillota; class Clostridia; order TANB77; family CAG-508; genus CALXRW01. The sequence continues at coordinate 8,776 of CALXQB010000093.1, forward strand.
TACATCTATTGTATCTTGTGGGCGTACAAATTCGTTTGTTATTGTAAAGCCAGCTTTTACATCTCCGGTTATTTCTTTTAATTGATAGAAATAACTGTTTTCTTCTTCTGTTACTGTATATACGATTTCATCTCCATTGATATCATATTTTGGCAAGCCTTCAAATGTATGTGTCCAACCTTCGCTTGGTTTTATATCATATTTTCTCTCTATATCATTTTCTGTTTCTAGTGTTCCTGTTATTATTGCTGTAATTTCTGTTGGTCTTTTATCTTGTTGGTCTTGTGTATCTTCCCAAGCTTTTGTCACTGTTACATCTATTGTATCTTCTGGGCGTCTGAATTCGTTAGTAATAGTAAATCCACTTGTTTGGCTTCCTGTTACTTCTTTTAGTTGATAGAAATTATATGTTCCTTCTTCTGTTACTGTATAGGTAATAATATCTCCATTACTATCATATTTTGGTAAGCCTGTAAATGTATATGTCCAACCTTCTTCTTCCTTTATGTTATATCTTTCTACTATATCATTTGTTGTCTCTAAGGTTCCTATTACTACTGCTGTAATTTCTCCTGGTCTTTTATCTTGTTGCTTCTCTGTGTCTTCCCATTCTTTGTTTACTGTTATTTCTACAGTATCAATTGGACGTACAAATTCGTTCGTTATCGTAAATCCAGTTTCTACATCTCCTGTTATTTCTTTTAATTGATAGAACTCATAGTCTCCTTCTTCTGTTACTGTGTAATCAATAATATCTCCATTGACATCATATTTTGGTAATCCTTCAAAGGTATATGTCCAGTTTTCTCTTGCTTTTATGTTATAGGTTTTTGTAATATCATTTGCTGTTTCTAAGGTTCCTGTTATTTTTGCTGTAATTTCTAATGGTCTTTTATTTTCTTGTTCTGTTGTGTCTTCCCAAGCTTTTGTTACTGTTACATCTATCGTATCAATTGGGCGAACAAATTCATTAGTAATGGTAAAGCCAGTTTCTACATCTCCTGTTACTTCTTTTAGTTCATAGAAAGCATAGTCTCCTTCTTCTGTTACAGTATAAGTTATAACATTTCCGTTACTATCATATTTTGGTAAATCTTCAAAAGTATGTGTCCATCCCTCTGATGCTTTTACATTATATCTTTCTGTTCTACCATTTCCACTTACTACTGCTGTTACTTCTGTTGGTCTTTTATCTTCTTGTGCTGGTATATCATCCCAGGCTTTTGTTACTGTAATATCTGCTGTGTCTGTTGGTTGCACAAATTCATTGGTTATTACGAAACCACTAGCCTGGTTACCTGTTATTTCTTTTAGTTCATAGAAAGCATAGGTTCCTTCTTCTGTTACACTATATACAATTTCATCTCCATTAACATTATATTTTGGTAATCCTGTAAATGTATATGTCCAACCTTCTACTTCCTTTATGTTATATCTTTCTAGTGTATCATTTGTTGTCTCTAAAGTTCCTGTTACTACTGCTGTAATTTCTCCTGGTCTTTTATCTTCTTGTGTTGGTATATCATCCCAGGCTTTTGTTACTGTTACATCTATGGTATCTTCTGGGCGTACGAATTCGTTCGTTATTGTAAATCCAGTTTTTACATCTCCAGTTATTTCTTTTAATTGATAGAAATAACTGTTTTCTTCTTCTGTTACAGTATATACAATTTCATCTCCATTGCTATCGTATTTTGGTAAACCTATAAATGTTTTTATCCAGTTTTCTTCTGCTTTGATGATTTCTGTCTCTACTATGTCGTTTTCAGTTGTTAATGTTCCTGTTAAGCTTACTGTTACCTCTGTTGGTCTCTTATCTCGTTGTTCTGCCGTATCTTCCCATTTTTTGCTTACTGTTACATCTATGGTATCTTCTGGGCGTACGAATTCGTTTGTAATGGTAAAGCCATTTGTTTGGTTTCCTGTTACTTCTTTTAGTTGATAAAAGTCATTTACTTTTTCTTCTGTTACTGTATATACAATTTCATCTCCATTGCTATCATATTTTGGTAAGCCTGTAAATGTTTTTGTCCAACCTTCTTCTGCTTTAATGATTTCTGTCTTTACAGTGTCATTTGCAGTTTCCAATGTTCCTGCTAAGCTTACTGTTACCTCTGTTGGTCTTCTATCTTGTTGGTCTGCTGTATCTTCCCAGGCTTTTGTTACTGTTACCTCTATTGTTCCTGTTGGACGTACGAATTCGTTCGTTATCGTAAAGCCACTTGTTTGATCTCCTGTTACCTCTTTTAATTGGTAAAAGTCATTGTTTTCTTCTTCTGTTACTGTATATACAATTTCATCTCCATTGATATCAAACTTAGGTAAGTCTGTAAATGTATATATCCACCCTTCACCTGCTTTTAGATCATATTTATGTATTACATCTCCTTCTGTTTCTAATGTTCCTGTCAACGTTGCTGTGATTTCTGTTGGCCTTTTACCTTGTTGGTCTGCTGTGTCTTCCCAAGCTTTTGTTACCGTTACCTCTATTGTTTCTGTTGGACGTGTAAATGTATTGGTTATGGTATAACCTGATAACATGGTTCCTGTTACGATTCCTGTAGGATAGAATTCGTTATTTCCTGTTTCTTGTACTGTGTAGTTTATTATTGCTCCTTGGCTGTTATATTTTGGTAAGTTTTCAAATGTTACTACAGTATTAGATGTTGTTTCTATTGTTTTAGTGTATGGCTCTTCTCCTCCATTTAATACAATCGTTATATTTTCTGGTCTTTTATCTTGTTGTGCTGTAGTGTCATTCCATACTTTATTTACTGTTACATTTACTGTTTCATCTGGTACTGCAAACTGATTAGTTAGTGTAAATCCTTGGTCTATGCTTCCTGCTTGTACGCCTTCTGCATAGAATTTTAAGTCATCTGTATTTACTTCTTCCTCTGTTATGGTGTAATTAATTTCATCTCCTGTTATATCATATTTTGGTAAGTCTTCAAATACACATGTCCACCTATTTTCTGCATTAACTAATTCTCTTCCTTTTTCTACCACTCCGTCTTTTATCACAATATATACACTATCTGGTCTTTTTTGTGCTACATCCTCCTCATCTTCCCATACTTTCGTTACTCGAATATCTACTAGATACTCTACTGG